>CAIXIZ010000213.1 GCA_903919625.1 uncultured Verrucomicrobiota bacterium | reverse complement strand
GGCGAAGGCGCGGACTTCACGGTCGGCACCCCCCGCCTCGCGGGAGCCAAGGTCACGGCCAAAATTCTTGAAAACAAGCGCGGCGACAAGGTCGTGGTCTTCAAGAAAAAGAAACGCAAGGGCATGGAACGCAAACGCGGTCACCGCCAGGAGCTGTCGGTCATCAAGATCGAGTCCATTTCCGCCGCCTAAACCGGCATTTGCAACTTAACGGAGAACTTTTACCATGGCGCATAAAAAAGGTGCAGGCACAACCAGCAACGGCCGCGAGAGCCAGTCGAAGCGGCTTGGCGTGAAGAAATTTGGCGGCCAGGCCGTCCTCGCCGGCAACATCATCATCCGCCAGCGTGGCAGCAAGACTCACCCGGGCAAAAATGTTGGCGTGGGCCGCGATTGGACGCTCTTCGCCCTCAAGGACGGCACCGTGCTATACGACAAGCCGCATCGGCGCGTGTCGGTCGTGGTGTGATGGCGGCGGCACGGGCCTCCTGCCCGTGGCTGAGACCGGCAGGGGCGTCGCTCGACGACGCCCTGCGAGAATTGTTAGATCCGGCGGAGGTCGGTGGAGGCGCACCACTTCACTATCGTCGGCCAGCAGGCCGGATCAGCCTCAGATCTTCAAATGTGCGAGCAGCGCGCGCTCCTCGGCCTCGGGGAGCGGATCACCGTCCACCTCGAGGATGCGGCGCGCGAGCGGCTCCAACTGCTCCGGCGGCACCTCGACCACGCCCCGGCCTTCGCGCCATTGGATGACCGGCAGGCCCCACGCCTTGTTTTCGAGGACGACATCGGCGAACGCCTTCCGCATCGCGCGTAGCGAGCGGCGCGTTTCCTCTCCCGGCGTGAACGCGGCGGGCTCCTCCACGGCTTCAGCGGGTGTGTCGGGCATGAGGCGCACGCTGGCGGATTTCTCGATCAAGGCAAGGCGCATCGCGTCGGCCACGTTGGGCACGCCGTCCTGTTCCTCCATCACGAGGTGCGGTTCGCCGCCGGTGTTGTCGTAGAGTCGCCAGTAATTGAGCAGCGGACGGTAAAGCTCGGCGAGATTGCGGATGCCGAGCTGGAAGCGCCGCAGTTGCACGTCGTCAGGGATGTTGTGGCCGCCCTTGGTGACGCGCTGCCGGACACGCGAGCGCGTGATGTCGAGGTTGGGAATCCAGAGGAAATCGAGCCGGATGCGGTAGCCCGCCGCGCGCAGCTCGCGCAGGAGCGGCGCGTAGGCCCGGCCGGACAAGGTGGTCTCGAACGAAAAATCCACGCGGCGCGCGGCCAGCTCGCGCAGCCGGTTGAGCATGATGCGGCCCGACTCGAACACGGCCTGCTCCGGCGCGAAGGGCGAGAGGCCGGCGGCGATGAGGTCGGCGTTCACGAACTCGCGGCAGCGCATCTCCTGCGGGAGGAAGCGGCGGACGTAGGTGGTTTTGCCGGCGCCGTTCGGGCCGGCGATGACGAAAAGATTGGGCATGGCGGGACAACCTTCAGCCCGTCGGCTGATTTTTAGCAGCGGGCTCAATTTTTTTTATGCGCCTTACAAACATCAGCCAATGCAAAAATGAGGCAGCCAGTGAACCAGCAACGCCTCCAACAATCGCAACGCCCTTGCCGGCTCCCGCCAATCCACCTCCAACCAAACCTCCGCAACCAACCCCCAAAAGGGTTATAAAGGTCCCTCGGGTATTGAGTCGCATGCCTGCACGAATATGGGCGACCTCAAAGTCCAGCCAAGACGGCGGCCAGCGGCGCTCTTGCTGAGGCACTTTGGCTGGGTTCATCTCACACGCTCAGCAGCAGGCGTGCGGGATCCTCGATGGCCTGCTTCACTTTCACCAGAAACGTGACCGCTTCCTTCCCGTCGACCAGCCGGTGGTCGTAGCTCAGCGCGAGGTACATCATCGGGCGGATGACGACCTGGCCGTGGAGGGCGATGGGGCGCTCATTGATGGCGTGCAGGCCGAGGATGCCGCTTTGGGGCGGATTGAGGATGGGCGTCGAGAGCATCGAGCCGAAGATGCCGCCATTGGTGATGGTGAACACGCCGCCTTCCAAATCGGCGAGCGTAATCTTGCCCTCGCGGGCGCGTTTGGCGGCATCGGCGATGGCGAGTTCAATGCCGGCCATGCTCAGCGTGTCGCAGTCTCGGATGACGGGGACCATCAGGCCCTTTTCCGTCGAGACGGCAACCCCGACGTCAAAGAAATGGTTGTCCACGACCTGGTCGCCGTCGAACTGGGCATTGAGCGAGGGGACTTCCTTGAGCGCGTGCACCGCCGCCCGCACGAAGAATGACATGAAGCCGAGCTTGACCCCGTTTTTCTTCACAAAATCGTCCTGATATTTGGCGCGCAGGGCCATGACGCCGGACATGTCGGCCTCGTTGAAGGTG
>CAIXIZ010000212.1 GCA_903919625.1 uncultured Verrucomicrobiota bacterium | reverse complement strand
GATGGAGCTCGATGCCATCTTTGCGGTCGTGGTCGGCGGGACGGCTTTGAGCGGCGGCCGCATCTGCCTGCTCGGTTCCTATTTTGGCGCCCTGTTGCTGCAGACGCTCACGGTCACCATGTATTTTCTCGGCGTCCCATCGGCCATCGCGCCCGTGCCCAAGGCGGTTGTCATCATCACTGTCTGTCTGATGCAATCCGACACCACGCGGCAGTGGTGGACCCGCTGCCGGGCAAGGAGGGCCGCATGAGCGCGCGCTGGCAAAGCCGTCTGCCGTTGCTGGTCACGACGACAATCATGGTGCTGCTGTTTGCGGCGGCCAGCGTCTCGTACCGCTATTTTTTCTCGGTCGGCAACGTCGTCAATCTCTTCACCGCGCAAGCGAGTGTGGGGATCATGGCGGTGGGACTGACTCTCGTGATCTTTGCCGGCGGCATCGACTTGTCGGTCGGGGCGGTCGCAGGTTTTACAACCATCTTGGTGGCAACGCTGGTGGAGCAGCATGGCGTGTCACCGGCGCTGGCGGCGCTGCTCGCCCTGACCCTGGGAGCCGCCTTTGGGGCGGTGCAGGCGGTGATCATCCAGGTTTTCCGCCAGCCGCCGTTTTTGGTCACTTTGGCGGGAATGTTTTTTGCCCGGGGGTGCGCCTTTTGGATCAGCACCGAGAGCATTGAGATCAGGAATCCGCTGCACCGGCAGCTGGCCGATTTTGCGCTTCACTGGGGCCGGGACACGGTGCATCCGCTGCCGATGCTGGTATTTTTGACCGTGCTGGTCGCGGGACATCTGTTGGCCCAGCATACGCGGTTTGGACGCAATCTGCTCGCCGTCGGGGGCAACGAACAGTCGGCGATCCTGATGGGGTTGCCCGTGGGCATGACCAAGATTGCCTCCTATACCCTTTGCGGGGCGATGGCGGCACTGGCCGGGGTGGTCAACACGCTCATCACCGGCTCGGGCAATTCCATGTTTGGGGCCGGGCTGGAGCTGGATGCCATCGCCGCAGTGGTGATCGGCGGCACCCTGCTCACGGGCGGACGCGGCCAGATGCCCGGCACGCTGTGCGGCGTGCTCATCCTCGGCACCATCAAGGCGGCGATTGATTTCGACGGCCGCCTCGACCCGGCCTGGACGCGGATCATCATCGGTGCGCTGTTGCTGGGCTTCATCCTGTTGCAACGCCTGCTGCTGCGCCGGTTGGAACGGCGTTAATTTGCCTGTTGCGGAGGTGCCGGGTGAATCCTGGCGCGGATCCGCGGCCGATTGACGGAAAAAGGTGTTTCGTTTGCCCGCGGCATTCGCCAGGCTGTCGCGATGCGTTACCTCCTCTGCTTCTGCGCCATTATGGGCGGTGCCAGTGCCGCTGAACTGCCGGCCACCACTTCGACGTTGGTGACCCCGGCAACCAAAGCGTCCGCCCCGCAAGCCACCCCATTGTTCGATGGAAAGGATTTCCTCGGCTGGGAGTTCGTCGCCACACCCGCGCCGAGTCCCTTGCTCGAAATCACCAAGGTTCTCCATTACACCGCCGATGGGGTCATCGCCTGTGCCGGCCAGCCCACCGGCTATATCGCGACGACGGTCAGTTACGACCATGACTACCGATTGCATGCGGAATGGCGGTTTACGCAGCCAGACGGCACTCCCAACAGCGGCATACTCGTCCATATCAGCTCCGGCCCAAAGAACGACACAGCCTGGCCGCTCTGCCAGCAGGTTCAAATGAAGCACAATTCCGTTGGCGACCTGCTCCCGATGAGCGGGGCGACCTTTGCCGAACCGCTGACCAATCCGCCCGGCCCGGCCACCGCCGGCCGCGCCCATGCCGCGCCTGACAGCGAGAAGCCTCTTGGCGAGTGGAACATCTGCGACATTGTTTGCCGGGGCGACACCATCGAGGTCACACTCAATGGCGTCGTGCAAAACAAAATCACCAAGGCCGTCCCGCGCGCGGGCCGGGTGGGCTTCCAGTTTGAGGGACAGCCATTTGACCTGCGCAATGTCCGGATGACTCCGCTGAATTGAGCCCAGGCCTGCCCCGGTCACCCGCCAGACCCGATGTTTTCCCTCGTTGACAGCCTGCGTGCCGGACGGTTGTTTCTAGTGGCGCAGCGCCGCCGTTATCCTTCGCAACCATGGCCCTAAAAAACTTTCTCGGCTTTCTTTCCAACGACATCGGCATCGATCTCGGGACTGCCAACACGCTCGTTTACGTGAAAGATCGCGGGATTGTGCTACGGGAGCCGAGTGTGGTGGCCATCGATGCCGTCAGCCGCCGGGTGCTGGCCGTTGGCGCCGAGGCCAAGGCCATGCTCGGCCGCACGCCGGGCAACATCATCGCCATCCGGCCGATGAAGGACGGGGTGATCGCCGACTTCGATGTGACCGAGGCCATGCTGAGTTATTTCATCAAAAAGGTGCGTTCCAGTTCATGGGCGAACCCCCGTGTCATCATCGCCATTCCTTCCGGAATCACCGCGGTCGAGCGGCGCGCGGTGATGGACAGCGCCATCAGTGCCGGGGCCAGCAAGGTCATCCCGGTGGCCGAGCCGAAAGCGGCGGCGATCGGAGTGGGGCTGCCCATCGAGGAACCCTCGGCCAACATGATCGTCGACATCGGCGGCGGCACGACCGAGATCGCGGTCATCTCGCTCGGCGGCATGGTCGTCTCCAAGTCCATCCGGATTGCGGGCGACGAGCTGGACGCCGCCATAGTGCACTACATGAAGCGCGCCTACAATCTCATCATCGGCGACCGCACGGCCGAGGAAATCAAGATCCGGGTCGGCTCCGCCTATCCGCTCGATGAAGAGCTGACCATGGAGGTCAAGGGCCGTGATTCCGTGGCCGGGTTGCCCAAGACCATCCACGTCACCTCGCAGGAAATCCGCGAGGCGCTGAGCGACCCGATCAACGCCATCGTGGACGCGGTGCGCTCGACCTTGGAGCGTTGCCCGCCCGAGCTTTCCGCCGATCTGGTGGACCGTGGCTTTGTCATGGCCGGAGGCGGCTCGCTAATCCGTGGCATCGACCGGCTGCTGAGCGAGAAAACCGGTCTGCCGGTAACTGTCGCCGAGGACCCGCTCTCCGCCGTTGCCAACGGCACCGGCATCATGCTCAACAATCTCCATCTGCTCTCCGAGGAGATGTGAGGGTCCGCCAAGCCTGATCCGCCGGCTGGGGGGCAGGGGCGCTGGCCGCCGCCCAGTTTCGATTAGTGGAAAGTTTAGGTTATTTTCGGGCGGACCACTATTCGCTGTCCATCTGCGCATGAGATTTGCTTTCCTTCGGCCGACTCCCCAACCTTCCGCCCCCCATGGACGAGCAAAAAGACCTACTCACCACCAACCGCAAGGCGCTGACGATCAATCTCGCCGACCGCATTTACGGCACCTTCGCCGAAATCGGGGCCGGCCAGGAGGTTGCCCGCGTATTTTTCCAGGCCGGGGGCGCATCGGGCACCATCGCCAAAACCATCTCGGCCTACGACATGACGTTCAGCGATGCCATCTATGGCAAAGCACCGCGCTATGTCTCCCACGAGCGTCTCGCGCTCATGCTCGACCATGAATATGGGCTGCTGATCGAGCGGCTTGCGGCCCAGCGGGGGGACCGCACCACTTTCTTCGTCTTTGCCGACACGGTCGCCACGCGAAACTTCAAGGGGACCAACGAAGCCCACGGCTGGATGGGCGTGCGGTTCCAGACCGAGCCGGGCGGCCCGCCCAGCGACATCGTCCTGCATGTCCGGATGTGGGACAAGGACGCGGTTCTCCAGCAGCAGGCCTTGGGTATTGCTGGCGCCAATCTCATCTACGGTGCCTTTCATTACCGGGAGGAGCCGGGCAAGCTCATCGAGTCACTCCTCGACAATGTCGGTGCCGACCGCCTCGAGGTGGACATGCTTAAGTTCTCCGGTCCCGCCTTCCAGGATGTGGACAACCGCCTGATGTCCCTGCATCTCGTGCGGCACGGCCTCACCAACGCCGTGATGTTCAGTCCCGGCGGCGACGTGCTCCAGCCTTCGGAGGTGCTTTATAAAAAGCCGATCCTCGTCGAGCGCGGCAGTTTCCGCCCGGTCACGCACGTCAATGTGGACATGCTCAACTGTGCCACCGCCCAGTTCGTCCAGGAGCCCGCGGTCAAAGGCAAGGACGTGGTCGTACTCATGGAGATCACGATGAACAATCTGCTGATGGGCGGCGCCCTGGACGCCGCCGACTTTCTTTCGCGGGTCGATCTGCTGGGTGACATTGGCCTGAATGTGCTCATTTCCAACTATCCCGAATACTTCCGCCTCACCTCCTATTTCCGGCGTTATACCTCGGAGATGATCGGCGTCGCCATGGGGGTGAACAACCTCATCGAGATTTTTAACGAAAAATATTATGAGAATCTGCCAGGTGGCATTCTTGAGTCCTTTGGCCGTCTTTTCCGCAACTCCGTCCGTCTCTATGTGTATCCGATGCGGCAGGAGGCCTACGACCGCTATCTCGCCTCCGGCCCGACGGTGGCGGACCACGGTGCCGCCCCCATTCACGCCTTTGCCGCCAACGTGCTGATCACCGCCAAGAACGTCCAAGTCTCCGAGAATCTGCAAAACCTCTACGCCCATCTGCTGGAGAACCATTATCTCGAAAGCATCGTCGGCTTTGACCGGGACATCCTGGGCATCTTCTCGCGCGATGTGCTCCAGCGCATCAAGGCGGGCGACCTGACCTGGGAAAAAATGGTTCCCGCCCCGGTGGCCGCCTCGATCAAGAAACACGATCTGTTCGGGTATATTCAGCCTTCGGATTCGCCCGCAACCGGCGCAAAGCCGGTCTAGAGCATATTAAATAATAGTGTAGCCGTTTTGTGCTGGTCTTTCTCCCGCGACCGGTCAGTCTCGGGGCATGAAAACTCTCTCCTTGGATTTACGGGAACGGATCTTAGCCGCCTATGACGCCGCAGCCGCCACGCGGG
>CAIXIZ010000211.1 GCA_903919625.1 uncultured Verrucomicrobiota bacterium | reverse complement strand
CCCGCGTGGCGGCTGCGGCGTCATAGGCGGCTAAGATCCGTTCCCGTAAATCCAAGGAGAGAGTTTTCATGCCCCGAGACTGACCGGTCGCGGGAGAAAGACCAGCACAAAACGGCTACACTATTATTTAATATGCTCTAGCTCCTGATGAAAGCCTGGGTCACGCCATGAAAAAAATCCCCGTCCTGATCTTGCTCCTGTTATCCGACCAGTTGCTCGGCGGCTGCACCGCCCTCGTCGAAGGCGAGATGCAGCGACGGAACGAGCAGAATCTCCAGCACGGACGGATCACGCCGTACGAATTCCATCAGAACCAGAATGAGATAGACCGAGCCTTCCCCTGAGCTCTCCAAATTAAGATACTGCCGCATTTCGACCAATCCATCTGTCGTCAACAGGTGGAGCGCGTTGTCCCCAACGCGCTGAGCGTCTTGTGCCCAAACCGCTCCACCTCTCGAGTCTTGCAAACAGGGTGCCCCACGATCTTTCCCGGCTCCCCCACGCCGGGCGACGTTCTCCGCGTAGCCCGCTGAGCGTCTTGGGGACAAGCCGCTCCACCGGCGCCAGCAAAAAATGCGTGAACGCCGCTGAGAAACGACATTGCCCTGCTTTCCCAACCCTGTTCTGTTTCTCAATCACCCATGTCCGCCATTGATGAAGCCATCGTCCGCGAATACTTCGAGCAAAACGGCTTTCTCGTCCGTCAGGTCCGCAAATACCAGGTCACCGCCCGCCACAAGACCAACGACGAGGAAGTCGACCTGCTCGTCTACAACCCGGCGTGGAAACGCAGCGCGCGCCGGCCGGAGTTCTTCCTCTTCGCAAACGAGCTGGCGTTTGTGCACCGCGCCGTCGTGGCCGTCAAACCGTGGCATACTGATGTGTTCAGCCCCGCCATCCTGAAAAGCTCGCCGGAAATTTTCCGCTTTCTCGAGGCCGGCGTGATGAAACGCGCGACGCGGCTGTTTGCCGCCGACGAGGAGGCGGCCGACCCGGACGATGCCTTGACGAAAATCCTGGTGCTGCCCGGCCTGCCCACGCAGGAGCCGTTTCGTTCCCAGAGCGTCACGCTGCTCAAGGAGCGCGGCGTGGACGCCATCATCTCATTCCGCGCGATGCTGCTCGACCTCATCGACAAAACCGAGGCCAACCGCAGTTATCGCAAGAGCGGCACCCTCGAGGTCATCCGCCTGCTCAAGAACTACGATTTGCTCAAGACCACCCAGCTGGAGCTGCCCGGCCCGCGGCTGACCGCCGGGCCGAGGTCCAGGCCCGGCAATTCCAAAGGCGAAACCGCATGATTCACCCGGCCGCCATGGTGGAAACCGGCGCACAGCTGGGCACCGACTGCGAGATCATGGCCGGCGCGGTCATCACGCGCCATTGCGTGCTGGGCGACCGCGTGACCGTGTGGCCGCACGTCGTGCTCGGTGGCGACCCGCAGGATTTGCGCTTCAACCGGGCGACGGCCTCGGGCGTGCGCATTGGCTCCGGCACGACGGTTCGTGAGCATGTCACCATCAACCGCGCCACCCAGTCCGGCGGCGAGACAGTCGTGGGTGAAAACTGTTTTCTGATGGCGGCCAGCCATGTCGGCCACGACTGCGTCGTGGGCCACCATGTGGTCATCGCCAACGCGGCGCTGCTCGCGGGCCATGTGCGGATGGGCGACCACACCTTTGTCGGCGGCGGGGCGGTGTTTCACCAGTTTGTACGGGTCGGGGAGGGAGTGATGGTGGGCGGCATGGCGGGCGTCGGGCTCGACCTGCCGCCGTTTGTGATGGCGGCGGACCGCAACCAGATCGTGGGCCTCAACCTGGTCGGTTTGAAACGGCGCGGAGTCACGCGCGACGCGATTCGCGAGCTGAAGGCCGCCTTGCGCGAGGTGTATTTCACGGCGGGCAACATCCGCGAGGTCGCGGCGCACGCCCTGGCGGGCGGCAGGTTCGTGACCCCCGAGGCCCGGCGGTTCTTGGAATTTTTCTCCGGCGGCACACGCGGCTTCGTCCGTCTGCGGCGGGCGGCCGGCGAATCCGAACAGTAGGCTGTTCCAGCCGGCCGGCACCGGGTTAGGCTTGGCATTTCCGGCCGCTTGCTCCGTGTTCTCCCTGACTTCCGTGTTAAATCAAACCGAACTCCCCAAACTTGTCTTTTCCTGCGGCGATCCGGCCGGCATCGGCCCGGAAATCATCGCCGCCTGGCTGGCCGCGCATCCGGCCGAGGCCCGCAGGGTGGCCGTGGCCGGCCCCACGCGCTGGCTGGCCACCTTGCCGCTCACCGCGGGACAACGGCTCGCGGTCGGGCCGGAAAATTTCGCCGCCCAACTGGGCACCCCGACCGTGGCCGGGGCGAAGGTCGCCTGGGACGCGATGGAGCGCGCCGCCGCCGGTTGCCTGGCGGGCGAATTTGTCGGGGTGGTCACCGGGCCGGTCAGCAAGGAGTGGCTGGCGCGTGCCGGCTACCCCTATCCCGGGCAGACGGAATTTTTTGCCGCCCGCTGGGGCGGCGAACCGACGATGGCGTTTTGCGGCGGCCGGCTGCGCGTGGCCCTGCTCACGTGGCACATCCCGTTGCGCACCGTGACGGATTTTCTGGGCAGGGATAATCTGGCGCGCGCCGTCCGTGCCGCCGACGAACTGGCGCGGGCCGACGGGGTGGCCGCGCCGCGCATCGCCATTTGCGGGCTGAATCCGCATGCGGGTGAAGCAGGGCTGCTCGGCAGCGAGGAGCGCGACATCATCGACCCGATTCTCGACGGCCTGCGCCGGGAGTTTCCCGGTCTGTCGCGCACGCAGCCGGGCGACACGGTGTTTGCACGCGCCCTCAAGGACGAATTCGACGTGATCGTCGCCCTTTATCACGACCAGGGTCTGGGACCGTTGAAAACGGTGGATTTCGACGAGGCGGTGAACGTTTCCCTCGGCCTCAGCCATGTGCGGACCAGCCCCGACCACGGCACGGCCTTCGGCATCGCCGGGCAGGGCAAGGCCAGCGCACGCAGTTTCACCAATGCCGTCGAGGTTGCCCACCGGCTGGTCGCGCGCCGGTTAGCGTTGCACCAGGTCGGCCAGGGCGGGTGACTTTCGCCCCAAACCGTCACTACCGGCCCGCCGCGCGGCTTGCGTCTGGCCGGTCTTCGGCTTTGCTCCGGTCATGTCCTCTGCCGCCACGACCCTCGCCCCACCTGCGCCCGCCGCCCTGCCGGATGGGGTGCGCGTGGGCAATGAGCAGCTCGTGCGCCTCACGGCGTCGGCGGGAACCAAGGTCGCCGCCCTCATCGCCCGCGAGCGGACCGGGGAGTATTTGCGGGTCGCCATCAGTGGCGGCGGGTGCAACGGCCTGAGCTACCGGCTGCGTTTCACGCCGGAGCCCCGGCGTGGCGACATCCTGGTCGGGACCGGTGGCGCCCGGGTGCTGGTGGACGCCAAGACCGCCCTTTACCTGCGCGGCACGGAGGTGGACTACTCGGACCGGATGATCGGCGGCGGATTCAAGTTCACCAACCCCAACGCCAAGGCCAGCTGCTCCTGCGGCGAGAGCTTCAGCGTGTGACGGCTTCCCCGGTCACGCCCCGGCCACTTCGTTGTTGTCTTTCCCGGTATTTCGGGTGACATCCCCCACGTCCCGACATCTGCAATCCTCACCATTGAATGGCCAATTCGTCCCCCTCCGGCGGCGGCAACCGCCCCGGTTACTACCAGCGTCGCAACCATGATCCGTTTGCGGCCATCCGCCGCAACCACCGCATCAAGTGTCCGCAGGTGCGCGCCATTTCCCCTGAGGGCCGGCAGCTCGGCATTCTCGCCACGGAGAAAGCCATCGCGCTCGCGCAGCAATACAGCCTTGATCTCGTCGAGGTCGCGCCCAATGCGACCCCGCCCGTCTGCCGCATCATGGACTTCGGCAAATATGTCTACGAGGAGCAGAAAAAGCATGCGCACTCCAAGACGACCGCGAGCCGGATCAAGGAGATCGAGTTCAGCGCCCGCATCGCGGACCATGATTTTCTGACCAAGATCCGCCACGGCGAGGAGTTCCTCGATCATGGCAACAAGGTGAAATTGCGCCTCAAGTTTCGCGGGCGTGAGATGGCGCACACCGACATTGGCTTCGCCGTGATCAAACGTGCGCTGGAGGAGCTGGGCGGCATGGGCCATGCCGACTCCGAGCCCCGTCTGCTCGGCAAACAGATCAACGTCATGCTGACGCCGCACCCGGTCAACAAGCGCAAGCGCAAGTACACCCTGGCGCACGGCGAGGAGGCCATTGATGACACCGGCTCCGACGAGGGCCACGAGGAACCTGATGCTTCCGACCATCCCGCACCTGCCGCCTCCGTGGCAAAAAAAGGCTGAGGCCTGTGCCGGCGGTCCGCGGTTAAATCCGGAACAGTGCGTTGGGGACAACGCGCTGCGGCGCGGCCTGATGTCCGCGGGCGCGGCGCTGCTGCTGCTCGCCGGCTGCGCGTCGCCACCCGCCCCGCCGGCCGAGCCCGCCCAAATCGGCACCGCCTTGCCGCCACTCTCGGGTGAGACCGTCCCCGGCAATCCCTCTCCTGCCCCCGAGGCGCCAGCGGGTGCCTCGCCCCTGGTTGCGGCGGGCCGGGTGCCGGTGCAAAAAATCGACGGCGCCGACTATTATAACGCCGTCGCCTTTTTCGCCCGTTACGGGCTGACGGGAACGCTGACGACCAACGGCAAACACCTGCAGTTCCGCGGCGGCGGGCAGCGCCTCGACTTCGTGGCCAACGAACGCGAGGTGACGCTCAATGGACTGCGGATCTATCTTGGCGCGCCGGCGCTCCTGCGGGTGCGCGCCTTTTACGTCTCGCGGGCCGATGCCGAAAGGCTGCTCGGCCCCATCCTCTCTCCGGCCAGCGTCACCGTCCCGCCACCCACGCCGCATGTCATTGTGCTCGACCCCGGCCATGGCGGGCAGGATGCCGGCACGACGAATGCCACGCTCGGCGTGGTGGAGAAAACTTTCACCCTGGCCGTGGCCCAGCGTCTCCGGCCGCTGCTCGAAGCCAAGGGCTACCAGGTCGTGCTCACCCGCACCGAGGACCATTTCATCCCGTTGCCCCAGCGCCCCGCGATCGCCGGCCAGGCGCACGCCGACCTGTTCATCAGCATCCACTTTAACTCCGTGGCGCCCGACACCAAGACGACCGGGACGGAAATCTACACCTTTCCGCCGCAAGGGGAACGCTCGACCCGCTCATGGAGCGTGGGCGAAAAGGACGACAGCGAGTCCAAAGCCGATCCGTCCAATCATTTTGATCACTGGAACGCGGTGCTGGCCCATGCGATCCATGGCGCGGCGCTGGCCAAACTGGGCACCTTCGACCGGGGGCAGAAGATGTCCCATTATGCCGTGCTGCGCGGGCTCGATTGTCCCGGCGTGCTCGTCGAGTGCGCCTTTCTCTCCAATGACGCCGAGGCGCGCAAGGTCACCACGTCCGCCTTTCAGCAAAAGATCGCCGAAGGCATCGCCGATGGGGTCGCCGCCTACGCCGCCCGGCTCGCCGCCAAATAATGTCCTGCCACGCGGAGGCCCAAAGGTCACAAAACAATCCCCCGCATCCTCCCTAAATATGTGCCCTCGGTGCTTTTTCGTGGCCAAGGCCCCCGCTTTTCCCCGGTTTCCTGGCCTCTGAATTTATCCGTGTTAATCCGTGCAATCCGTGGTAACAAATCCGCAAAGTATTATTATAACATGAGTCTGACGAACCTACTGCTTGCGGCGCTCGGTGGCGCGTTTGGCTCGGCGCTGCGAGTGCTCGTCAACACGTTCTTTCCGCTCGAAACCCGGCTGCCTTGGGCCACGATTCTCATCAACATCGCTGGCTCCTTTGTCATCGGCTGGCTGATGGGCCGGCTGGGCCCGCTTACTGCGGACAATGCGCGCTGGCAATTCCTGCTGGTCTCGGGCTTATGCGGCGGCTTTACGACGTTTTCGGCGTTCAGCTGGCAGACCATCGACCTGCTGCAAAAAAACCACCCCTTCGCGGCGCTCGCCAACGTGCTGCTTTCGGTCACCCTCTGCCTGATTGCGACCTGGCTCGGCTGGCGCCTGGTGCGCTGATTCTGTCGCCGGGGCATTCCTCACGGACGGCCCGGCTTGTAGCTTTCCAGGTGTCGGCTTGCAGGCTACAAATCGTAATGGCAGGCGACGGTGTGCGACGGAGAACTGCCCCCGGCTGATACCGTCCGGAGGACCGGCGCTTCGATTTTGCAGCGGTCCGTGGCGTGCGGACAACGCGGGTGAAAGTGGCAGCCGGCTGGCGGATGGATGGGCGAGGGCACATCACCGGTCAGCGGCACGGGCGGCTGGCGGCGGTGCGGGTCCGGCACCGGGATGGCGGCGAGCAGCGCCCGGGTGTAGGGATGGCGGGGCCGGGCGTAAATGTCGTCCGCTCCCGCCAGCTCCACGATGCGGCCGAGATACATGATGGCGACGCGGTCGGAGACGTGCTTCACCACGGCGAGGTTGTGCGCGATGAAGAGATAGCTGAGACCGAGCTGGCGTTGGAGGTCGAGCATCAGGTTGAGCACCTGGGACTGGATGGACACATCGAGCGCCGAGACCGGTTCGTCGCAGATGATGAGGCGTGGGTGCAACGCGATGGCGCGGGCGATGCCGATGCGCTGGCGCTGCCCGCCGGAAAACTCGAAAGGGAACT
>CAIXIZ010000210.1 GCA_903919625.1 uncultured Verrucomicrobiota bacterium | reverse complement strand
GCACCAAAATCATCTTCACGCTTGGCCCCGCCACCGAGAGCGAGGAGATGCTCGAAAAGCTTATTCGTGCCGGCGCCGATATCGTCCGCCTGAACATGGCACACGCCTCCCACGACTGGACCCGCGGGGTCATCCGCCGCATCCGTGCCGTCTCGGCGCGCGTCGGCCGCGATGTCGGCATCATGATGGACATCAAGGGTCCCGAGATCCGCACCGGCGACCTCGCCGCGCCCATCGAACTGAAACCGGGCGAAATATTCGACTTCACCGTCAAGCCCGGGGCCGCCCGTGAGATTTCCGAGGAAGTGCGCTCCGTAGACGTGAACTACCAGGGCCTCGTCAACGATGTCCACGTCGGCGACACCGTCCTGGTGGACAATGGTTTGCTCCGTCTGGAGGTGCTGGAGAAACACGACGCCCACATCCGCTGTCGCGTGCTCATTCCCGGCCAGCTTTCCTCCCGCCGCCACATCAACCTGCCCGGCGTGAAGGTCAACCTGCCCGCGTTCACCACCAAGGATCGGGCCGACGCCACCGTGGGGCTGGAGGAGGGGATTGATTTTCTCGCCCTCTCCTTTGTGCGCGAGGCGGCCGACATCGCCACCTTGCGGGAATTTCTCGTCAGCAAAAAGTCCCGGGTTCACGTCATTGCCAAGATCGAAGACCAGTCCGCCATCGACAACCTCGACGAGATTATCCAGGCGACCGACTCGCTCATGGTCGCGCGCGGTGACCTGGGCATCGAATGCCCGTTTGAGGAACTGCCGGTCATCCAGCACCGCGCGGTGCGCGCCTGCATCGCCCAAGGCCGCCCGGTCATCATTGCCACCCATATGCTGGAGAGCATGATCACCCAGCCGGTGCCGACGCGCGCCGAGCTGACGGACGTGGCCAACGCGGTCTACGAACAGGCCGATTGCGTGATGCTGTCCGGTGAGACCACCGTGGGCCGCTATCCGCTGGAGTGTGTCCAGATGCTCGACAAGATTTCCCGCCGCATCGAGCGGGAGGACGGTCCGGAGCTGCGGGAACCGGCGGTGTTCACCGGCGAACGCATGAAGGTGCTGCATGCCGCCGTCGTCCTCGCCAACGAGCTGCCGCATTCAAAGATACTCGCCTTCACGCGCCATGGCTTTGTGGCGAGCGGCTTGTCCGCGCTCCGTCCGGTCCATTCCACCATCATTGCCTTTACGCCCTCGCCGGAGATTTTTCGGCAGCTCCGGCTGTTGCGCGCGGTCGAGCCGTTCCTGATGCCCTTTGCCTCCGAGCCGAACGCCACCATCGAAAATGCCATCAATGTCCTGCGCAAATCCGGGGCAGTGGTCGTTGGCGACAAGCTGGTGGTGGCCACCGATGTCATTGCCCAGGATCGCATCGTGGACAGCGTCCAGCTCCGCACCGTGCGGTGATGCCGTTGCCGTAGAGCCTGGCTGGGACAGCCGGGATTGCTGCCCCCGGTGCTGGATTAATCTCCGGGACCGGCTCTCCAATGCCCCGCTTCTCCCGAAGCGGGCTACCAGACCGGGTGCTGAGCTAACTGGAAACTAGAGCATATTAAATAATAGTGTAGCCGTTTTGTGCTGGTCTTTCTCCCGCGACCGGTCAGTCTCGGGGCATGAAAACTCTCTCCTTGGATTTACGGGAACGGATCTTAGCCGCCTATGACGCCGCAGCCGCCACGCGGG
>CAIXIZ010000209.1 GCA_903919625.1 uncultured Verrucomicrobiota bacterium | reverse complement strand
TCCTTGATCGCCTCCATGCTCCCCAGCTCGATGGGATTTTGCAGGGTAAGGTCGTCGCGGCGGAAATACTCCTCCACCATCCGAAAGGTGTAGCTGGCCTTGTTGTAGATGATCACCGTCTCTTGCGCGAGTTCCTCCCGGCGCACCCGGCCTGCCTTCGCCCAGGGATGCAAGGGCGACACCAGCAGCCGGAGTTCATCTTCAAACAGCCGCCGAAAGGCAATGTCCTCACCCACCGCCGGCTCCAGCATCAGTGCCAGGTCGATTTGATTTTCCCGCAGCAGCTCGACCATCCGCGGCCCGTCGCCCGGCTCGATGCGGATGACGCAACGGGGGAAGCTCTGCTTGAACTCCCGCAGCACCGTGGGCAGCAGATACTGACAGGCCGTCGGACTCGCCCCGAGACGCAGCCGGCTATGGCCCCAGTTCTGCAGCTGCTCCAGGCTGGCGCGCGCACCGTCCATTTCTCGCAGGATGCGTTCCGCGTAGATCAGCAGTTGTTCGCCCGACTGCGTCAGCTGCACCCGACGGCCCAGCCGGTCGAAGAGCCGGGTGTTGAGTTCGCGCTCCAGCGCCTTGATGGTGTGGCTCACCGCGGACTGGGTGAGAAATATTTCCTTGGCCGTCAGCGTAAAGCTGCCCTTGCGGGCAAGGGTGACGAAAGCGAGCAGCTGGCGGCTGTCGAGAATGCGCCTCATGGCGAATGAGCCGGTTTCATCGTTGGCATTAAATGTTTGAAAAGCATTTCCTGCGCCAAACCGCTTCGCTGGCACGGCGACGGCTAAGTGCAGGGCACCTTAAAAATGCCGCGAGCCACCGTCCCGACAAAACCAACCACCGCCCTCCCCGCTCCTGCTCCCCGTCCGTTGCGCCTTGGTTTTATCGCCCTGAATGACGCCGCCCCCCTGATAGTTGCCCACGAACACGGTCTGTTCCGCCAGCATGGCTTGAAGGTCGAACTGAGCCGGGAGGTGGGCTGGGCCACCATCCGGGACAAGCTGATCTATCGCGAGCTCGATGCCGCCCATGCGCTGGGCGCGATGGCCGTCAGCACCACGCTCGGCCTCCATTGTCTGCCCACGGAGTGCCTCACCGCCTGCGTCCTCAATACCAACGGCAACTCCATCACCCTGTCCGAGGCCTTGTGGTCGCGCGGGGTGCGTGACGGCGCCACATTGCGCGACGAAATCATCCGGGCGCGTACTGAGCGCACCTATGTCTTTGGCGTCGTCTTCGAGTATTCGTCCCACCGCATTCTGCTCTGCGACTGGCTGCGCGCCGCCGGCATCAATCCGGTGCGCGATGTCCGCATCGTCGTCGTGCCGCCGCCCCAGCTCTTCCGGAACCTGGCGGCCGACACCCTGGACGGCTACTGCGTGGGCGAACCGTGGAATTCGCTCGCGGTGCGCGAGCAGGCCGGCTGGTGCCCCGCGGTCAGCACGGATCTCGCCCCCGGCCATCCGGAGAAAATATTGCTCGTCCGGGCCGACTTTGTGGAACGGCGCGGCGCGGAACATCTCGCCCTGGTGGCCGCCATCACCGAGGCGGCTGCGCTCTGCGACGAGCCGGCCTTTCGTCCCGAGCTGGCCAAGCTGCTGGCCCGCCCGGAATACCTGAACGTTCCCGCCAAGGTCATCGCCGCGAGCCTGGTCGGCCCGCTCGATTACGGCCATGGCCACCGGTGCGATGCGGCCAACTTCATCCAATTTCACCGGAATGGCGCCAACGACCCCACCCCCGCCAAAGCCGCGTGGCTGCTGGAAGGCTTCAAGCGCCACAGCCTCCTGCCCGACGGCACGTTGGTTCCCGCCGACCTGGGCGCCCGGGTGTTTCGTTCCGACCTTTTTCACCAGGCCATCCAGCGCCTGCCTTCCCAACCGTCCCTCCCCGCCACCCGATATGAAAATGACCTTGCCACCGTATCCTGACCGCCCCGCCGACCTGCGCCGCCTCGACCGGCGGACGTTTCTCTCCACTGCAGCTAAGGGTCTCGGGGCCGCCGTGCTGCTCTCCCAGCTGCCCCGGGGGTTTGCCGCCGCTGACCTGGCGTCCGACGCGCCGGAATCACCCGACGTGAACTTTGGCATGATCGCCCTGACGGATTGCTCACCCATCGTCATCGCCCACGAAAAGGGGCTGTTCAAAAAATATGGCATCAATTCCAAGGTGACCAAGGGGGCCAATTGGGCGGCCATCCGCGACAGTCTCTCCAGCGGCTCGATTCAGGCCACGCATATGCTCATCGGCATGCCGTTCGCCTCGACCATGGGGCTGTTGGGCTCGCCCAAAAAGCCCATGATCATCCCCTGGCTGCTCAACCGCAACGGGCAGGCCATCACGCTGAAGAGCGAATGGAAGGGCAAGGTCGAAGCCGACCCGAAGGCGCTCAAGCCCTACGTTGAGCAGGCCAAGAAACTCGGGGAGCCGCTCACCTTTGCCATGACTTTTCCCACGGGCACGCATGCCATGTGGATGCGCTATTACCTCGCAGCCGGTGGCATCCATCCGGGCGGGGCCAACGGCGAGGGGGCGGACATCACGCTCATCACGGTGCCGCCCGCCCAGATGGTGGCCAACATGAAGATCGGCAAAATGGACGGTTTCTGTGTGGGTGAGCCATGGGGGGCGCGCTCCATTGCCGACAGCATCGGGTTTACCTCCGTCACCACCCAGGACATCTGGAAGGATCACCCGGAGAAAGTCTGCGCATTCACCGAGGAGTTTGCCGCGAAGAATCCCAAAACCGTCAAAGCGGTGCTCAAGGCCCTCCATGAGGCGAGTGTCTGGCTCGACGACATGGGCAACCGCCCGGAGCAATGCCAGATCGTGTCCAAGGCCACCTATATCAACTGCGACCCGAAGACCATTCTCGGCCGCCTTCTGGGCGACCTCGATTATGGCGACGGTCGGAAGGTGAAAGACGGGCATCCGATGTATTTCAGCAAAAACGGCTGCAATTATCCGCAGCCCAAATACGGCCTCTGGTTCATGTCCCAGTACCGCCGCTGGGGCATGGTGGCCGGCACGCCCGATTACGATGGCGTGGTAAAAAAAGTCATGCGGGGCGACATCTACGCCGAAGCCATGAAGGAAATCGGGGTCGCCGTGCCCGAACCGGACATGACTCCGGAGACGCTGTTCGACGGCGTGGCCTTCAATCCCCAGGAGCCCGAGGCCTATGCCAAAGGCTTTAGTGCCGGTGTCTTGCGCCCAAACCACCTTTGTGCGTGGTTTGGTCAGATGAAACGCTTCCCGCCTTTTTCTGCCGTGGTGCTGGCCGGAGGGCACTCTTCACGCATGGGAAGGGACAAAGCGTTGCTGCCGCTTGCCGACGCACGCACTTTGCTTGCCCGGCAGCTCGCCATACTGCTTTCGGCCGGTGCTAGTGAACTGTTGGTGTCGGCCCGCGCGGAGCAGAAGTTGCCACTCGAGGGAGCCCGACTGGTCTTGGACACCCATTCGGGGCAAGGGCCGCTTGCCGGAATTGCAGCGGCCCTCGCCACAGCCGTCCACCCGCAAGTGCTCGTGCTGGCCATCGACCTGGGACAAATGCCGGCAGAATTTCTTGCCGGACTGGTGGCGGCATCCCGGCCTGGCCATGGGCTCATTCCGCTTCGGTCGGGTGAACCGGAACCGCTGGCTGCCGTCTACCCAGGCAATTTCGGGCCTTTCGCGGTACAGGCACTTGCGGCTGGCGAACGCCGTGCCTCGGATTGGGCGCGCCAGCTGGTCAACCAAGGACTCAGCGAGTGGCGCGACGTCACCCCAATGGAAGCCGGCTATTTTGCCAATTGGAACACGCCTGCCGATCTGGGACCCAAGTTGGGGCCGACGGCCTGAGGCCGGCCACAACGAAATCAGGCGGCGGCACTGCGCCACTTCACGCCCGGCGCAAGGGTAAGCGCAATCAAGGCAAGCTGGCTGAGCACGAAGACGATCAGCCCGAGAAAGGCGGCATCGGTGAAGCCATAGCTGTGCAGGCCCACCCCGAGCATGTTGACGCCAAACCAGCTCCAACTCGTGACGATGTTGCCGAACAGCGCGAGCGCCATCAGCCCGCGCCGTTTCACCAGGCCGCCCCAGCGCGCATGCAAAATGAGCGCGTTCCAGAGCACGATGATGAGGGCGCCATTTTCCTTCGGGTCCCAGCCCCAGAAGCGGCCCCAGGACTGGTCCGCCCAGATCCCGCCCAGCACGGTGCCGACGAAGCTGAACAGCGTGGCAAAGCACACAATGCCATAGACCATCTTGACGAGGGCTTCGGACGTGCCCTTGTCCAGCGAAGTGGTAAAGATGCCGCGGAGGACATAGATGAGCGCGAGGAAGCCGGCGAGGAAGGTCGCGGCGTAGCCGGTGGTGACCATGACAACATGGGTGGCCAGCCAAAAATTCGAATCGAGCACGGCCTGCATCATTTCCATGGTGTCCCCGTTAAAGGAGAGGAAATGTGCCACCAGCAGCGTGCAAAAGCCGACCAGTCCGCCCGCCACACTGCCGATGCCATTCCGGAAGATTTTCTCCAGCACGAGGCAGAGCGCAACCGCCCCCCATCCGACGAACAGCGCTGAGGAATATAGATTCGTGACCGGCGGCCGGCCTTCGATCCACATCCGGGTCAGGATGCCAATGGTGGTCAGTATCCAGGCGAGGCCGAGCAGCCAGAATGCGGCACGGCCAAACTCCTCCGGCCATTTGAGCCAGGAAATCACCCCGAGCAAAAAGGCGGAGACGAACAGGATCATCCCATGATAGAACGGCTCCGCGGCGTTAAAGGCCGCCTCGGTGTCGGTTTTCACCAGGGCATCGGCAAAACGGCCCATGAGGGTTGGGTGGTAAAGCCGCACAAGGCTGTTAAACTCGGTCGGGCTTTGCGCGATCCACGCGCGGGCGAGACCGGCGTAAGCGAGGACGCTCGGGTCGAGCGTGCCGGTCTGGATTCCGTCGAGGAGCGCGGCCCCCGCCGTGCGCCAGTGGGTGAGATTGGCATCGTCGGGCGCGGGCGGGATGGCGAGAATGTAACCATTGTCGGCCATCAGGGTGAAACGCTCGGCCTCATCAAACGTGGCCTTGGCGGCCGCTTCATCGAACGGCTGGTTGGCCTGCTTGGCATGGAGGGCGGCCACGCCGGCCGGAAGGCCAGATTGAAATTTGGTGATCTCATCCAGAAAATCCGGACTGTCGCCGCGAATGAGCGAGACTGTCAGGTGGTCATAGAGCATGATATGCTCGCGCAAGGTGAGCACGGCCCGCTGGAACGCGTTGCGCTCGGGAGGCTTGGTCTGCTGTGCCAGCGCAGCCTGCTTGTCCAATTCGGAAAACTTGGGTTCCAGCTGTACAAACGAGAACCGCTTGCCGCCCGCCCCATCCGCGGTGGTGAGCCCAAACAAGGCGAGCACATCGGGATGGACAATTTCGAATACCTGATAGGTGTCCGCTTCCTTGGGGCGGCACATGGCATCGAGCAGCCATTCAATCGGTGTAATCACCCGCCCGCCGGGTGCGGCCACGTTTTGGCGGCCTTGCAGGACCAGCAACGTGGTGCGCGCGACGGTGTCGACTGGCTGGAGGCGGCCATTGAGGAGAACCGGCAGGCGGCCGAAGCCGGGCAGGTTGAAGGCGCTCTGGGGGGCCGGCGGAAACAGCGCCAGCCCGAGATAAAACAACGCCAGGATCAGAACGGAAAGGGGAAGGGCTTTTTTCATACGGTGGCAGGCAAGGCGGTTTTCCGGCGGTTGATGAAATTCACGAGTGAGAGGCCGAATTGGACGACCAGACCCAGCGCGACCAGCAGAC
>CAIXIZ010000208.1 GCA_903919625.1 uncultured Verrucomicrobiota bacterium | reverse complement strand
TCCTGCTCCAACTGCGGGGAGCTTTTTTTCCAATACAAGATGGGCCTCTCCTGGCAGGACGCGAAATATGCCGACCTCTTCGAGGACACGATCTATAATGCCATCCTGGGTGACTACGCCCTCGACGGCAACAACTTCACCTATACCAACCCGCTCATCGGCCAGGGGGGCACGGGCGCGGCACCGGGCCGCGACCTCGCGCGTTACGCCTGGCACAACTGCCCCTGCTGCGTTGGCAATTTCCCGCGCACGCTCCTCATGCTGCCCATGTGGATGTATGCGCGCGGCGCCGATGGCGTCGCCGTCAATCTTTTCGCCGGCAGCACCGTGAACGTGGGCGAAGTCGCCGGGACAGCCTTGCAACTGACGCAGACGACCGACTACCCGTGGAGCGGCGCGGTTTCGCTCACGGTCAATCCTGCCGCCGCGAAAAATTTCACCGTACGGATCCGTGTGCCCCGCCGCAACGCCAGCGCGCTCTACACCGCCACGCCGGCCGGCCCCGCCGCCGCAGGCGGGCTCCTCTCCCTGGCCGTCAACGGCCGGCCGGTCCGGCCGGTCATCGAAAACGGTTATGCCGTCCTCACCCGCACCTGGCAGGCCGGCGACAAGGTTGACTTCTCCCTTCCCATGGAAGTGCAACGGGTGAAGGCCGACGATCGGGTGGCCGACGACCGTGGCCTGGTCGCCCTTCGCTACGGCCCGCTGATCTACAATCTTGAAAGTGTCGATCAGAACAATCTCAACCTCCCGCTCTCCGCCAGCATCCCGCTCACAACCGAGTGGCGGCCCGACCTGCTGGGCGGCGTGCGCGTGATCCGGGGCGGGTTCGCCGACGGCAGCCCGCTGACCGCCATCCCCAATTACGCCCGCCTCAACCGCGGAGGCCGCTCCATCGTCTGGCTGCGCGATCAGCCATAGCCCACAACTGCCAGCCGGACGCGCCAGCAACCTCATGCCAACGCCGCTTGAACTCTGGACATTTGGCGCGGTTGAGCCGGAACCGGCCCGGCGGGCTGGCCTGCCGCCCCGCGGCGCTCCCGGCGATCCCGTCAAACCCTAACCCAGAACCAACCCTCAACTGACCTCCGTTGCCTCCTTGCCAAAATAAAATGTGCGAAACTTGACGGACACCACCCGCATCCGGCAGCTGCGCTCCGCTCCGACCGCATCCGTTCCGGATGCGCCTAGCGCTCAGGAGCCGCGTTGCCCTTGTCGGTTTTTTCAGTCTTGGACATGACCACGTAATAGTCCTTGTAGGACTTGTCGTAGTATTGGGCATAGTAGTAGCCCGACACCGTGAGATTGAGGCCGTTGAGGATCGCACCGTAGACCGGCACATTGGCTTCCAGCAGCTTCTTCGCGGCGAACTGGGCGGCCTTACGCCGGACCTTGTTGAAAAAGATGGAGAACAATGAGCCGTCGCACAGCGGCAGGATGATCAGCGCGTCGCTCACCGCCGCCAGCGGAGGGGTGTCAAAGAAGATCCGGTCATAGCGCTTCCGCAGCTCCGACACCAGGATTTCGAACTTCTTGCTGTTGAGAATCTGGGTGGGGGTTTTGGCCCGGCCACCGCTGGGGATGATGTCGAGGTTGGGGTGCAGCTGCTTGACGGCCACATCGTCGATGGTGGCCGTGCCGGCGATGACATCGATCAGGCCTTTGAGATTTTCCAGGTGAAATGACTTGTGGATGTTCGGCTTGCGCAAATCGCAGTCGACCACGATCACCCGTTCGCCGTGGGCGGCAAACGTCAGCGCGAGATTGGTGGTCACGAAGGACTTGCCCTCACCCGGGATGGTGCTGGTGATGAGCATGCACTGGCCGTTTTTGCTCTCATCCTTGAGGCGCAGGCTGGAATGCAGCGCGAGAAAGGCCTCGGAGACCTGCCGGTCGGCGTTGTTGGCCACGATCTGCGCCTTGTCGGGCTGCTCCATCTTTTTGATCTGCGGAATGATGCCGATCAGGGGAAGGCCGACGACGGACTCAATGTCGAACGAGCTCTTCACCCGGTCGTCGATATAGGCCACAAAAAAGGCAAAGGCGAGGCCAAGGCCAAGGCCCAGCACGCCCCCGGCGCCCAAATTCACCGTATAATTGGGCGAAATGTAATCTGATTCAGAGGAAGGGGCGGCCTGATCGACCACCGTGGCGCGGCTGAGATCGGGATCCGAAACCGGATTCAACTTCAGCTGGGTAATGCGAAAGTTGATCTGATTGTTGGCCTCCCGGGCAAGGGCCAGTTCCGTGGCCAACCGGTCATACTCAACTTGCAGCTCTTCAACCTTCTTCGATTCGGCCTGGGCATCCTTCAGGGCACTCTCAATCTCCACGAGAGTTCGCTGGGCGTTTTCGTAGTTTGACTTGATCAAGGCAACGGCGGTGGCAACGGCAATGTCCAGCTGCTTCTTGGAGGAATCCAGGTATTCCGCCTGTTTGATAACTCCCGGCATCTTTGGCCCATATTGCTTTCTCATCTGATCCAGTTGCGTTTGGATGTTGGCAATCTCCTTTACCTGGGTCGTGACTTGGGTCGCAATGAAGGGAATTTCCTTCAGGTCCAGGTTGGCATTTTGCGCGTACATCACCTGATCGTAGCCCACCTTTAATTGCGACAGGCTTAATTTGGCTTCGACTTGCTTGCCGGCCAGCGTGGTCAATTTTTGGGTAACGGTGTCTCTTTTGCTGGAAAACGGATTGCTGCCTCCCACACCATCTGCGTTCTGTTCGGTGTATTTTTGAACGGCATCGGCCTTTTTCTTCACCACTTCCTGCTGCTGATCCGCCCCGACCCTGAGCGCTTCGATGGCATGGTTGGTCTGCTCAATATTCTGGCTCTCCAGGTATTTGACATATTCTTCGGCATAATAATTTGCCACCTTTGCCGCAATCTGCGCATCCGGATGCTGGTATTTGATCTCCAAAAACAGACTCAGCCTTTGCATGGCGGCGCTGCGGTTGGACCCCAGGATGTCCTGCACCGTCGGATCATTGCCATCACCCTTGCGATAGGGAGCCAGAAAACCGTTCTTCTCCTCCCCCGACAGCCGTTGGGCCACCTTCTCCACCATCATGCCGCTTTCGATGGTCTTGACGATGGTGTTCAGTTCCTCGGGTCCCAGCGGCGTCTCCGTATCCACGCGTTTGATGTCCGGATTGACATTGGGAGCCTGCCGTTTGATGCTCATCGTGACCCGGCTCTGGTAGATTTTGGTCTGACCGAGCGTGTAAACCAGCGCGGTTGAAAACACGACCAGGAAGACCACGATGACGTACCAGATGCGCTCGCGCAGAATCAGCAGATAATCCTGCAGGCTGCGCTGCAGCCCGCCCTCGCGCTTGGAGCCGTACCCATAGCCGCCATATCC
Organism: uncultured Verrucomicrobiota bacterium; assembly: GCA_903919625.1. Taxonomy (GTDB): domain Bacteria; phylum Verrucomicrobiota; class Verrucomicrobiia; order Opitutales; family Opitutaceae; genus CAIYUN01. Next base: position 9,340 of record CAIXIZ010000208.1, on the reverse strand, counting down.
ATAGCCACCGTACCCGTAACCACCGTACCCGTAGCCGGAGGAACCGCCGTAGCCGCCATAACCACCGTAGCCACGATCACTGCCGGAGCCGGACTGCTTTTTAGAATGGGAATCCATGGGAAAATGACTCAGGCCCAAACTTCCGGGACATGGACTTCATCACCCGGTTGAAGCTTCCAGTCACGCTGATCATCCTTGGGTTTGGCCGAGGGATTGTTTTTCAACTCCTTCACATTAATGATATGGGTCTCCTTTTTGCCTTCTGGCAAAGTTCGGATCAGTTGCACCCGTTTTTCATCACCCAACGGATCAACGCCGCCGGCTTTGCCGATGGCCTGCGTCAGCGTCATGCCTTCCTCTTGCGGGAAGTTAAGCTCTCCGGCAGATTTCACATGACCGGTGACGAAGATCGTCCGCGATTTGTAGGCCGTGACCCTGATGGTGACCTGAGGATCCACCAAATAGTCCGGCTTATATGCCGTGGTAATGATGGTTGAGGCCTCTTGCACCGTTTTATCCTTCAGATCCACCTCATTGATGTAGGGGAGGTAGATTTTGTTATCTTGGGAAATCTTCAGCGATTCCATCGACTGATTCATTTCAGTTTCCCCTAAAATTCTTATTGAGACGGTATCACCGGCCTTCAGCACATAGTCAGGAGAGGCGAGGGATGCCTTGCCGTCGGCACCGCCGGTGTCACCAGCCGGCTGGTCAGCGGCGGCCAATAGCGTCACCGCCCCAAGGAGCGCAAGCCCGAGCTGAAATGATAGCTTCAAATTCTTCATGCAGGTGGTGGTTCGGAAAATCAGGGACAGCGATGCGGCAGGATGGTTCCCACCGCATCAGCATTGGACCAAGCGCCCGAAATTTCCGTCCCCGTCGCCTTAGTAATTCAACACGGCCGTGAGCGAAACCGTGTTGTCCTTGTAAGCCCCGACATTGGAGGTGTTGTCAGCGTAAGCGTCGGCCAGTCGGATGCTGCACCATTTGGTGGCGACATAGGTGACCCCTAAGCTGGCATTGTGCAAACCATCGGTCCGAGGAGGAACCGTGGCGAATTTCGTCCGGCTGTAGCTCAGATCGAGGGAAGCGGACCACTGCTCATTGAAGTTCGTTTGCACGCCGCCATTGATGCTCACGATCTTCTGCGATTGACCGCCCGAGGAGGCTCCAAAGTCATTGCTCGCCCCCAGGGTAAACGTGGTCTTGTCCGTGTACTTGTAGGACAGATTGCCTTTCACCCCCGGGCTGTATTCGGTCTTGGCATTCGGGGTGTCGCGCTGGTTGAGGCCCACGCTCAAGGAGCCGCTGATTTTCGTCGAGACGGGCGTGCTCCGCAAACCGACATTGTAGTAATAATCAGTGTAACCCGGTGTGGTAACGGACTTAAGATCCGTCTTGCGATATTGCAGACCGGCGCTGAGATCAATTTTCGAGCTGTCAGGCGTATAATAATAATTGAAGGGAACGGTGTACACCCGGCTGTTGACGGATGAGGCCGCCTTGTATTCGGTGTATTCGTACTGGCCCGCCAAGGTGAAATCGGTGAGGCCGCTGAACTTGTAATTGGCCCCGGCTCCGGCGTCGGTGACATTGCGCCGGCTGAGAATGGTGGGGTTGGCGAGGGTACCGGGGGTATTGGCCGCGATTTGGGAGTAGCCTGCGCTCACCGTGGCGGTGGTTTTGTCCCCCGAAGCGGTGCCGAGGTTGGAGTTAAGGTTGTAGGAAATCAGGTTGGAATTGAGACTGGTGGCCTTGTCGTAACGCTGGACGGCCTCGGTGGCGCTGAACTGCAGCAGGCCGGGTTTGTCCTGGTTGCCGAGGTTAAACTTAACCCCGGGGTCAAATTCATAAATGGTGTCGGACTTGTCGCCGGTGGCCGTCAGCAAAATATTGTCGTCGTAACGCACCTTCGCATTGAGGGTGAAGTTGGTCTGGATAAAATCGTTCGACAAAAGAGGGGCCGCGAAAGCGGAGCCGGTGGCGGTCGCAAGAAGCGTGATGCCGAGAGTAAACTTTTTCATGTGTTGGTGCATTGCAGGTTTGCGGTTTGAGGAGGGAGGGAGAAAGGAACAGTCGGCCAAAAAAAGGCGCTTTACTCCGTCCCACAGCGGCCGTGGTTGACGGAATCGGGGGTGATCGGTAAAAAATTTAAACGTTGCCCCATTAGGGTGCGTTGATTGGCGGCGTGGTACTGGGAATCCCCAGCAAGATGCAAGCCAGTATCGGTTGGTTGAAAAATGATTGATTTGGAGCTTGGGTGGATGGCTATGGCTGCGCAATAGTTATTTTCAGGTTTTTCTGTGACATTCCTGCAATGAAATCCAATCCCACTCCCCCGACTGAGGTCCATAAGGTGACCGGCGAGGAGGCCCGTGTCCTGGAAGGCTGGGAACACGTCTTCCCGCTGTTTGTGCGCCGCACCCATGATGGCTGGCAGGTGGAAGCTTACTGGGGCAGGTTGCTGCTGAGCCTCGTTCTGATGCTGGGATTGGGCTGGACCGCGCTGACGGGCGGAGTGTGGCTTTATTTCAAGTATCAACGCGACTTTGCCGACGCGGGCTATGCCCATTTGCTGCTCTATTTTCTGCCGTCGGAGCGTGAGGCGTTCCAGACCGACTATGGGGATTTTTTCATCAAAAAGGCCCAGGATGACATGGCGGCGGGCAAATATGGCCGGGCCTACCTGAATGTGCAGTGGGGCATGGGCAAATCGCCCCGCAACCAGGCCGGCCGTTTGCTGCTGGCGCAATTTAAAACGGCCCTGCACCTGACCGAGGAGGCCCAGCAGCTCCTCCTCGATGGTCTGCCGTATCATCAGGACAATCCCGATTACCTGCGCACCCTGTTCAGCTTTCTGCTCCAACAGCAGCAGGACCGGGTGGTGATCGAAACCGCCCGCAAGCTGCTGACCGGCACCCCGCCGACCCCGACCACCGCGGCAGGGCAGCTGCGCCACCAACTCATTGCCTTGGAGGAGGCCACCGCCCATTATTACCGTGGCAACTACGATCAGGCCGAGGATCTCATCCGCACCTATCAGCTGGAGCAGTCACCGGAAGGCCGGCTCCTGTCCATCCGCATTGAGTGGGAGCGCGGCAACCGGGCGGTTGCGCTCACCCGCCTGCGCGAGATGGAGCTCTCACCCCAGCTTTCCCTGCCGGAAACCGACGAAATATACGCCCAGATCGTCGCCTGGTTGCGCGAAATGGGGAATGACAATGAAGCCCGCTACACCAGCGTCCAACGCCAGATCACCGACCCGACCAACGCCCGCCCGCGGATTAACCTGCTTTACGCCTACCAAAAGAAGGGTGACACGGCCTCCCTCGCCGACGGCATCGAGACCATCATGCATGATTTCGCCACGGACAACGGCGCGCTGGTGGCGCTGGCCGATTTTGCCGCCAATACGGGTGACGTCGCCCTGGCCCGCCGCGTCTATGAGCATTGTCGCGATGATCCCAACCCGGAGGAAGCCAAACGGCTCAATTCGGAATACCCCGCGCTCATGCTCGTGGAGGCCCAGGTTGTCGCCAGGGATTATCATGGTTCGATTGAAACTGCGCGACTGCTCCGGGTGGCGCATCCCGACTGGGCCAAACGCTTTGACCCGGTTTTCAACGGGCTCAATGCGATTGCCTCCTTTGGCCTCGGTGACGAGGCCGGCGGCCAGCTGGCCCTGAACGCTTTCATGCGCCTGCCCAACGTGCGGGCCAACAATCTGGTGGCCGTCTCCAAACGGCTCTTCGATGTCGGCGCCCGGGATCAGGCGCGGCTCGTGCTCGCCCAGGCCTCCAAGGTTGATCCGCTCAACCAGGGCGCCCTCACCAGCCTTGTGAAGCTGGATGTCGAGATGAGCGATGCCGATGCCCTCGCCGCCAGCCTGCCACGCCTGCTCCAGATGCGCAAACCCGACCCGGAGGTGCTCCAAAGCGCCTATGCCAGGCTGGGCAGCGACCTTTTTCTCTTTCACCCTGAGCGCACCGTGCTCCTCCAAAATGTGCGCACCGCCCTGAACGAGGCCAAGGCCCGCCTGTCCAACGGAGGCTGAGCGGCCCGGGGCTGTTTTTCCCCGTCGTTTCAGGAACCCGCCGGTTCCGGCGTGGCAGGTGGCATCCCCTGAGACGGAGAGGGTGGCGCCACCCTTGGCCGCACCTCTCCGACCACCGTAAATTCCTCGCGATCATGGTAGAGATGCCGCACCCAAAAGTGTGCCGCGCAACGCGCCAGGACCGAATCGGTGGCGCGCAACTCGCGCAACAATGACACCGGATCGACGCGGCCAAATTTCAAATTGATCACAAACCGGCGGCACCACCGGCCCTCCAGCCAGGGCGTGATGATGCCGCGCAGCACATGATGCGGTTCCTCCACCAGGTCGCAGCACAGCCAGTCTGCCCCAGTTGCCGGGTCCGGGCGGAATCCAAATGCGTCCGCCTGCCGGTGCTCAATCAAGGGATGCCCCAATGCCCCGCCCTTCAGCGGCCCGTTGTCCACCGCGATCACCCGCGCCCCCCGCTTCGCCGCGCTGTAACTCCATCCGCCCGGCGCCGCACCCAGATCCACAACCACCTCACCGGCCTGCGGCTCGCGCCCCAACACCCCATACGCCTCTTCAACCTTCAGATAGCTCCGGGACGGTGCGAGCGCATCGTCGGCCATGCGCCGCTGCCCGCCCGTCCAGGCCTCCCGGGTGACAAACGCCCGGCCGAAATCCGCAAAATAAACAAACAGTCCGCGCGCACTGCCTCCACCGGCCGGCCGGTTTGCTTCCGCAACCGGGGTGTCCGGAAGGTGAGGGTGGGGCTGGCGGTTTGCGCGCAGGATGCTGTCCCCCGGCACCGCCAGCCTCGCCACCCGCGACAATCGCTTTTTCAACAGCACGCCAAACGCAGTCTCCACCGCCCCGACCCGCCGGCCCAGCCCGACAATTTCATGCGGCCCCAGCCACACGCTCGGCCATTCCGCCCCGACGCGCTCCCCCCGCAGACCGGTCAGAAAATATTCTCCCACCCGCTGGGCCAGCACGTTGACCGAATCGCCGGCAATTTCCACCGGCGCAATCAACCCCAGATGCGCAAACGCCAGGTCCGGCCTCTCACCCCGGACGAAGGCTCCGCGTACCCAACCCGGTCCGCGCTCCAGCACGCTCCCGCCCGCCTCCTCGATCTCGCGCGCAAGGAAATCTTGATAGCCGGTCTGGCAGGTCAGCAGCATCCCCCGGTCATCGCTGAGCCGCCCGGCTTCCGCAACCCGCATTTCCATCCGCCTTCCCGGCTTGCCGCCTGGGTGCGCGGCATTGACCATCTGCCATGCCCGACCCACTCCCTCCCCTGCCCTTGCTGCCCCGTCCTGGCCGCTACCGTCATTACAAGGGCAAGGATTACCGCGTGATCGGCGTCGCCCGTCACTCCGAATCCATGGAGCCACTGGTCGTATATCAGGCGCTCTATGGCGAACCCGGCCTCTGGGTCCGCCCGTCCGCCATGTTCGCGGAAAACGTCGTGCTTCACGGCCAGGCCGTTCCGCGTTTTGCGTATGTCAGCCCAGAGTGAGAGGCATTTTCCTTCACAGCATACTGCGGGCAGGATTCGGCGCAGGATCTGTCCTGGCCCGGCCCCCCCCGCTCGACCACCATGGTGAAACCCGGGACACCGGGCGCGCCGCAGTACCGCAATGTGGAAGGTTGATCCGGTTCCGTTCATGATTAACGGTGATCCCCCTCCGCCCTGACTGACCCACCCGTGCGCGCGCTTCTCGCCTTCGACAAATTCAAGGATTCCCTCTCTGCCCTGGCAGCGTGCGAGGCCGCCGCCTGCGCCCTCCGCGCCCAGCATCCCGATTGGGAACTCGACCTTTGTCCGCTCACCGACGGGGGCGAAGGTTTTGCGGAAATTCTCGCTCCGGCCGCCCGCGGCACGCTCCACCGCCTGGGTGTCACCGGGCCGCGCGGCGGGGAAGTTGAAGCCCTGTTCGGCCTCGTCCCGGCCCGTCAGATCCCCGCCGCCGCGCGCACCCTGCTTGCGCTGCCCGCCTTGCCGGCCAATGCGCCGGTGGCGGTCGTCGAACTGGCCCAGGCCAGCGGGCTCGCGTTGCTGCCGGCCGAAGCCCGCGATCCGTGGCAGACCACCACATTCGGCACGGGCCAGCTCATGCTGCACGCTGTCCGGCAGCTTGGCGCGCAAGCCGTCGTGCTCGGGGTCGGGGGCAGCGCGACCAATGATCTTGGCCTCGGGGCGCTGGCCGCGCTCGGTTTGGAATTTTGCGACCAGGCGGGTGTAAGGATTTCACCGCCGCTGCCCGCCGCGTGGTCGCGGCTCGGCCGCATCTCCGGAAATATCCCCCGCCCGTTTCCATCGCTCCGCATTGCCTGCGATGTGGACAATCCGCTGCTCGGCCGGCGCGGTGCGGCAGCGGTCTATGGTCCGCAAAAGGGCCTGCGCGCCACGGACCTCCGCCGGCTGGAACATGAGAGCGCGCGGGTCGCGCTCATGCTCGGCGCCCATTCCGGCCAGCCCGACACGCTGATGGATACGGCCGGCGCCGGCGCGGCCGGCGGCACGGCCTATGGGCTGCTCTGCGCCGCGGGGGCGCAGTTGGTGCCCGGCAGCGCGCTGGTGGCGGCCTGGCTGGATCTCGACGCCCGCCTCGCCGCCGCCGAGGTCGTGCTGACCGGCGAAGGCCGTTTCGATGCCAGCTCGCTCACCGGCAAAGGCCCCGGTGCCGTCATCCACCGCGCCCGCCGCCTCGGCAAGCCGGTCCACGTTTTCGCCGGCGCGGCGGATGCGGCCGCCGCCAAAAATTTCCCTGCCCTCCATGTCATCACTCCGGCCGGGACCCCGGAGGCCGCCGCGCTCCGCGAGGCGGCCGTGAATCTCGGCCGGGCGGTGCGGGCGGCCTTTGCCTGAGTCCGCCAGGGCCGGCCCGCAGGATCCGATGCCCACCAGGTTGGGGCAAAAAAGATAAGCTTGGATCAACCCCCTTTGGCGGGGCAACAATCCTGCCATGACCAGCCGGAGTCTCCGTCATCGTGCGCCATTGCTCTGGCTCGCTCTCCCGCTCATGGCCGGACTCGCCCTGGGGCGCATGGGCTGGCTGCCCTGGCCGCCTGCCCTGCTGGCCGGCGGCGCCGCGGGGCTGGCGGCGGCCGCCCTGGTCGCATCCGCGTGGCGGAGCCGCGGCTGGGCTGTCCCCATGGTGATGGCGATGGTGCTCGCGGGTGGCGCGTCCTACGCTTTGCACCGCGCGCCCCTGGGCCCATGGGCGGCCCTGCCGCCCCGCGAGGCCAGGCTGACCCTGCGCGTGACGCGGAATTTTGCGCCGGCCATGGCAAACCACACGGGCGGTCTGGCGGAGGTCACCGGCACCGCCCCGCATCTCGCGGATTTGCGCGGGCAGCGGCTGTATTTCTCGCTCTCGCTCGCGGCGGGGGAGTCCGCGCCGTTGCGCGGCAGTGAGATTGTCGCGGTCGGCGTGCTCCAGGGTTTGCCGGCCGATCCGGCGGGAGGCTCGTTTGAAGAATATCTGGTCAATGCCGGCATGAACTTCCAGCTCACGCGCGGCCGGCTGCAGACCACCTCCCGGGAGGCCTCAGCCTACGAAAAATTCTGCGCCCGGCTGCTGGCGCGGATGGAGGCGCTGCTCGGCGCCGGTCTCGAAGCCCGGCCGGAACACGCGGCGGAATTGCGCGCGATGATGCTGGGGCAGAAGCACGAGCTGTCGGGGGAAACCCGTGAACTGTTCATGCACAGCGGAACCATGCATTTATTCGCGATCAACGGGTTGCACATCGGGGTGGTGGCGGTCGCGTTGCATCTGCTGCTGGGGTTGCTCCGCTGCCCGCGGCCGCTGGCGAGCCTGCTGGTGCTCGGGGCGCTGTGGCTGGACGTGGACACCACCGGCGCCAGCCCGTCGGCGGTGCGGGCATTTCTGATGCTGGCGACCTTGGAAATGGCGTGGGTGGTGCGACGGCCCGCGAATCCGCTGGCGGCGCTCGGGGTGGCGCTGGCAATCAATCTGGTGATCGATCCGCTGGATTTTTTCAGCGCGAGCTTTGAGATGTCATATGCGGTGGTGGCGGCGGTCCTGCAGCTGGGATTGCCGCTCGCGGAGCGGATGCGGGTGCGCTGGCCGGCATTCCCGGACTTTCCGGCGGTAACCTGGGCGTGGCATCACCGCTTCCGCGCCTGGCTGAAACGGCGCACGCTGGACGCGGTGGCCCTGGGGTGCGCGGCGACGCTGGTGAGCACCGTTTCCGGGGTGGAATTTTTCCAGGTGTTCGTCACGGGTGCGCTGCTGGCCAACCTGGTCCTCGTGCCCCTCGCCTCGCTGGTGATCATGACGGGGTTCGCCTCGCTGGTCTGCGGGCTGGCGGGCATGGGCTGGGCCGGCCGGTTGTGCAACGGGCTCGCGGGCGGGCTGCTGGGTCTGATCGAAACGCTCATCCGGGAGGGGACACGGCTGCCGGGCGCATATTGGACGGCGCATTTCCGCGCCAGCTGGATTGGGCCGCTTGCCCTGGTCGCAGTGCTCACCGCCTGCCTCGCCGGCTACGCGACCGGTTGGCGCAGGGAGCGGGGCGGTTTCTGGCCGCCGTTCGTGCTGCTGGCGATTTTCCTGCTGGGCGGGGTGAAATTCGCGTGAGAGACAATGAGCGGAATGACAGAAGGACCGCGAATGTTCTTCCAGTTGCCGCGCGACCGGACAGGCTCGGGCCAATCCCCTTGCCCGATGAAAAGCTCCTATGATCTCGCCATGGAACGCCTTGCCAAGTCCGATCCGGACAAGGGCCGCGCGCTCACCCCCGCCCAAAAGGCCCGGCTCGCCGAACTGGACGCAATTTACAAGGGCAGGATCGCCGAGCGGGAAATATTCCTGCGCCAGAAACTCCATGAGGCGCTGGCCTCCGGCAAAGCGGACGAAGCCGATAAAATCCGTCCGCAAATGGCGGGCGAGCGGGCTCGTCTGGAAGAGGAACGGGACGCGGAAAAAGAAAAAGCCCGCCGCGCCACCTGACGGCCGCCTTAGGGCTGGCCGGGCATGACCGGCGCGGTACCGCCGAGGATTTTGAGCGGTTCGCTGGAACTTTGCACCGGCGGCGGGGTGGCGCGGCCGGCCGGGGTGACGAGCGCCGCACCACCATCCGTCCCGGGACCGTTGCGCCGGAAAACGAAACGGTTGAGCTTGTCGAAGCTGGTGGCCTTGGCGACGGTCGGCTGGCTGAGCCGGCTGGCGGTGTCGGCGTTACGCAGGCCCGTCTCATATTTTTCCACCATGCTGGTCGGAAAAATGTCTGTGGGCCGGAGCTGGGCGGGTGCCAGCTGGCCGTTGAAGCGGC
>CAIXIZ010000207.1 GCA_903919625.1 uncultured Verrucomicrobiota bacterium | reverse complement strand
GGGATCAAACCGACGACCTCGTCGTTGCGAACGACGCGCTCTATCAACTGAGCTACTGGCCCGGATGGAAGGCGAGGTATTGGGAAATCGCGGCCCACAAGTCCACCCCAAATTGCAGGCCCCCTCTCCCACCCTGCTGCTTTCCCGTCTCTGACCTGAAAAAAGATTCATGGCTGAATTTGCCTATATTTACCTAAATGCAGGGCCGGTTCGCAGTATCGGCCAATCGATGGCCAGCCATCGCAGAGATTCCATGACATTGCCTGCTTCATTTATATGAGGTGGGCCTGCTCCTGGATCATAAGGATGGTTTCCGCCGACAATCCACCGACTAGAGTCTTGGCCTTTTCCTCTTGAAATTTCTCATCCAGCCGTTCGAGCGCCGGCAAACCGGGCGGATTGGATCTGAACAGTTGTTGGCTGGCTTTTTCAAGTTCCTCTTTGGCCTGGGCGGGATCCGGCTCAGGTTCCTTCGGCGGGGAGGGTTCCCCCTCGGTCATCTCATCTGGAGGAAGCGGCGCCAGACCGAAGAGTTCACGCATCATGCGCGTTTTCTCCTTCAAGCTCTTCCCCGGCTGGGCGAGAAGCCTTTTCACCACAGGTTCTCTCGCCCAGCGCAAAAAGATGTTCAGCGCCTCATCCTCGGCGCTGCGGTTGCGCCAGGCCTGCGCCTCACGCTCCAGTTGCAACCGGGCGGCGCTGTGCTCGCCCCTTCGCAGTTGGGTAACGTCTTCACACAAGGTATGGAGTGTCGTGAGTTCGCGTTGATTGATCTTGGACGGGTCGCCGCTCCACTGCGTGAAAACGGCCGCATAGCGCGCGACCAGCATCCGGGCGAAATTATCCGCGACGGGTCCGGCGGTTGTGGCCAGTTCCCCTGCGTCAGCGTCCAGCTCGCGGGCCTGTTCGAGGCATTCCATTCGGGCCAGCCATACCCGATAGCCGCCCTGTTTCCAGGCGGTGAGGTTGGCCTCGCTCACGGCCTTGCCGTTAAATTCGGCTTTGAGCACCGCCTGCACCTCGGGCAGGCTATTGAGCCAGTTGACCAGCTTGCGGCCCTTTTCGCCCTCCCGTAACCGGTGGTTGAGTTCGTCCCGGACTGGGCGAGGCAGCCGCCCGACTTTGCCGATGGATGTATTCATGATGGTGTCATGGGCGGTAGCGCCCCCTGATGTTGCGGTTGTAGTATTCGCCATGCCAGCCGATGGCGTTGAGCAGTCCCTGAAAGACCGCAGCGGGCACATGATAGAAAGTATAGGCGTGGCCGCTGCCGTGGAACCAGATGAACATTTGTTGCGTGGCGGGATCAAAATCCGCGCCACGCAGGGCCGAGGAGTCGAGTGGAATCATGACCACCAACGCGTAGTTAATACTGGGCAACAAAATCGCCGTGTTGGGCAAATGTCACCAAATCCATTTCGTTCACCCCTTCACGCGGGTGGGTGTATTGCTCAACAAAAAGGCGGTGATGCCTCAGACATTCCTCCCACAAGTTACTGAAATTGGTCGGTTGATCCATGAGATCGCTGGGAGGCTTGAAGCAGTGGTGGTGCCGGGGAAGGCTCACTTTAATTTTTGCAAAGTAATCGCGAATTTGTCAGGATGTAGATACGCCCTCTTGAGGGCAACATGGCTGAATTGCTTGGCATTACAAGCATCGGTCAAGCGATTTACCAGAGTTTCCTTGGCCTCTAAGCCGACGGTAATGCTGCGGATAGCTTCTGGTGGGAATTTAACGAGAGAATCAATGCCGCGACTAGCATCAAGACCCTTATCACCTACAAAACGAACAAGGCGGTATTCAGATTCATACTTCCAATGCAATGATTTAGTAAAAAGATAGTCCCGAACATCTGGGCCAGGATTGATATTCCCATCCTTGTCTGGAAGAAGAGAATACCGCTTATCCGAATAAATCACCCTGTTGCAATCAACCGTGCGGCCAGGTCCGCGTTCATGTGACTTGATCCAAGGATGGCTCTCGTCAAATTCTATTACAAACCCACGATGCGAGTCTGAATAATGACCCCAAAGCAATAGGGCTTCTGGCGCATCAGGCGGCACTTCAGCAAGACAAAGCAACCTTACATTTGCACGCATCTTGATCCATTGCCCCAAAGCATATTCCTTGTGTAATATTTTTCTAGCGCTTAAGGATTTATAGGCTTCCTTATTTAAGGTACTTATAGATCGATAATTATTGCCCTTACCAGATATATAATTATATGATGGCCAGGTCAACTGCCATGGGGTGAAACCCTGCCGTAATGCACAACCCCCACCGGGCGATTCCCGAGGGGCTCTGGCTTTGACTTTTGCCGTGAGACGTCCGATGCGGCCATCAATGACCAGGGTTGGGAGCTTGCGGAGGTCATCGTTGGGTTGGGCGCTCGGGCGGCACAGGCCGCATGAAATTAGCCTTCTGGTTGCACATTCAACCGGCCTACATTCAGTCCAATCCAGTCCCTCAACCCCATCCCACATGACACGCCAAGCCTCCGCCATCTGGCGCGGCGACCTGAAGACAGGCCGCGGCGCAATCTCCACTGAAAGCACTGCCCTCCACGACACCCCATATTCTTTCGGCACCCGGTTCGAAAACGGACCAGGCACAAACCCCGAGGAACTCATCGGGGCCGCGCACGCCGGATGTTTCAGCATGGCACTGTCGGCCGAACTGCAAAAGGCCGGTTTCACCCCGGACAAGATCGCCACCATCGCGATGGTCACAATCGAAAACCATCCGCAGACGAGTTGGACGATCACGAAGATCCATCTCGTAACGTCGGCAAGGATTCCCGGCATCAACGCCGACCAATTGACTGAGATTGCGAATAACGCAAAAACAGGCTGTCCCATTTCGCGGCTGCTCAAGGCCGAAATTACGCTCAGTGCGAAACTTGTCTAAGGAGTCCTGCCAAACAAAGGCAATGCAGGGTGCAGTATGTCCAGATTGTCTTTCTGACTCATCTCGCCAGACAGCCAAAGGATCCTCAAACCATCGCATGGGCCGGGTAGTCGTCCCGGGGTGGGCCATGCTGCCAGCCAGGGCGACATCCGAGAGAGGGCGGCGTGCCTGCGCGCCCGCCGCCCTTAAGCGTGGCCGACGGTTTTCAATTTTGGATCACTGCGGGATAATCCAGCTCGATCCAAAATGTCGAGCCGCGTCCCGGTTCGCTGACGAAGCGGACCTGCCCGCCCATCAAGTGCGCCAGTTCCTGTGAAATCGCGAGCCCGAGGCCAAGCCCGCTGTGGCGTCGGGTACTTGTCCCATCGGATTGCGTGAAAGGTTCAAAAAGGCGCGCTTGCGTCTCGTGAGGAATGCCGATCCCGGTATCGCGCACCTCCAGCCAAAGCCGGATGACCGGACTCTCGCGGGTCGTTTTTGCGGTGACGGCCACCTCGCCGCGCTCGGTAAACCTGATGGCGTTGCCCAGGACATTCGTCAGGATCTGGCGCAGGCGACCGGCATCGCCGATCAATCGCAGTTCCTCCCTTAGCGCGATGTCGCACGTCAGGGCGAGGTGCTTTTTTCGCGCGAGCGGGGCCATAAAGGAGACCACATCCTTGACCACCTGATGCGGGGCAAACTCGGCGCTGTCCAAGGGCAGCAGGCCTGACTCGATCTTCGAAAAATCGAGGATGTCATTGATGATCAAAAGTAGGCTTGCCGCACTGCTACGGATCGTTTGCAACAGGTCCAGTTGTTCGGCTCCAAGGGAAGTGTCCAGGAGCAGATCCGTCATGCCAACGACCGCGTTCATCGGGGTACGGATCTCGTGGCTCACATTGGCGAGAAACTCCGACTTCAGGCGCGATGCCTTGAGCGCCTGGTCGCGCGCCACCACATAGTTTTTTTCCAGCTGTTTGTGCGCCGTGATGTCTTCGATCTGGGAGATGAAATACAACGGCTGTTCCGCGCCATCCCGCATCAGCGAGGCGGTAAGCCGGATCCAAATAACGTGCCCGTCGCGATGGAAGTACCGCTTTTCCATCTGATACGCGCGCCGTTTTCCGTCCAGCAGTTCGCGGACGTGGGCGAGGTCCGTTTCGAGATCGTCCGGATGGGTAATATCCTGAAAGGTCCTTTGGAGTAATTCGGCTTCACTGTAGCCAACGATCTCGCAGATCGCGCCATTGACCCGCACCCACCGACCATCAAGACCGACGATTGCCATGCCGATGCCGGCAAACTCGAATGCCTGCCGGAAGCGTTCATCACTTTCGCGCAGGGCGGCGTCCGCCTGATTCGGTTGCGTGCCGTGTGGCATGGCTGGCTTGAAACAAATCAAAGGGCCGTGCAATTCGCCGCGTGCGGAGACGACGGCTTCAGACCAGGAGGAGGTGAGATGCTGGCGCACCTGCCGTCCTTCGGCTTCGACCAGATCCCGAGGCTTTCCGCCGCTCCCAAAGCAACCGACCGGCCATGGGCAATGGATGAAAAAACCCCAACCACGGGTGAGTTGTCGCAGAAGCAAGGTCGCGATGCGGCGCTCGGATTCATAGTATACTGCATACCAATGAGAAACAGGTGTTTTTTGCCTAAAAGTCAAGCAAATATCACGAATCTTAATCCATTCGGATTGCCGAACCTAGCAGTCACCACATTACCAGAAGATGACGCCCGTGTCCGTTCTGTGCGCCCTGATCTGATCCATTCAAGAGTCCTTCCGCTTTGCCGCGAATAGCTGCTTATTTCTGAGACAGACCTGCCGTCACCGCATGCCAGAGATAGAGCATGGCGCGCAGCGCCCCGTTTTCCCAACCATCTCCCGATTCCCCCGTCCCGCACCGATGATGAGCACAGGCAGGCGCATATTTCCGCAGTCTCTGCTTCGGCCAAAACTTAAACGTTTAAGCCAGAACCCTGCGGCCTGTCTCAGTTGTTAAAATTTGGTAAACTATTGCAGATGACCGTCTAGGTAAAGTCACCAGGCTTAAATAAGGGATTAACTGCATAGTAAAATATGCGCCACCTGATAGAGTGGCGTGGATGAACAGCGACGCCCACTCCTCGTGGTTGTTTTTGGTGCCTGTTCCTCTGCATTTGGTGCTGGCAATCGCAGCCGTTGGCCTGCTGGGCAATGGCTGCGCATCAGCGGACGTCTCGTTTCAACAAAACCGGCCGGCGATTTTCGTCGAATCACCGGCCCTGCACATCGTCGCCAGGGGCAAAGAACTGGTGGCAGCAGACGCGGTCGCCGCAGCGGCCGGGGCGAAGAGCGTGCAGACTTTCTGGTGCGTCGGTGCCTCGATGGAGCCCCTCTTCGCCACCCATACTGCCATCGTGGTTGCACCCGTTGAGTTCTCGTCGTTGCACAAAGGCATGATCGTGCTCTATCGCGATGGGGACGGCTTCGGTGCCGCCCATGTGCTCATGGAAAATCAGCCTGACGGCTGGACCGCCCGAGGGGTGAACCGGGACGAAGAGGACAGCACGCTCGTCACCGCCGCCAATTTGATTGGCGTCGTCACCCAGGCCTTTGCCGCCACCGAACCAGCGGGACGCAAGGCGTTCGTCGCCGCATTTGCTCCGCAGAATCTGGTCCTGCCGCGCGCCCTTGCGCTCACCAAATTGGTGGCATATCAGTTTCCGGCACACTGAGCCGAAGCCGCTGCGTCAGGCCAAACCGCAGAAGGCGGGTGACTTCAGCCAGGTCACCGCGTAGGTAAAGTCACGGGGGAAAATAAGGGGTTGACTGGATATTAATAAACTTGGCCCCTGATAGAATGTTTGGGATCCACTCTCAGTAATGGTTCTGTTGCTGAAGTTGGAAGCGTCGAATGCCCCCGGACAAAATACTGAAGGGTTCCCTCACCGGGCACGGAGAGTTGAAAGCCGTGCCGGATGAGCGCGCCATGGTGGCGGTGACCGACCCAGCGGCGGTGCCACGCGGGCAAGGTCAGCGTATTCTGTTTTTGGATGACGAGCAGTCGCTCGCCCAAATTGGCGCGAGCCTGCTCACCGCAATCGGTTATGCGGCGGAAGGCCACACCACTTCGATCGAGGCGTTGGCCACCGTACTGTCCCGTCCAGGCGCATTTGACCTGATCATAACCGATCTTAAGATGCCGGGCATGACCGGAGTGGATCTCGCCCAGCAGCTGCAAAACATCCATCCCGGATTGCCCGTCATCCTCGTTACTGGCCACAGCACCGGTCTTACCCCGGAGCGCTTGCACAAACTGGGGATTCGCGAGCTGTTGCTGAAGCCGTATACGTTCCAAGCGCTTGGGCTGGCGGTTAACCGGGTTTTGTCCATCTAACATACCACCTAGGGAAAGCCGCGCCCCGCGATAGTCTCAAGGTGAAAGGATGGCGGCGTAATACCCATCGCTGCTTGTAAAGGGCAAAGCGGGTGCGGTGTATCCTGGGCAAGCGTTTGCGACTATGGATTCAGGAGGGATTGGGTGGTGGCTGTTCTAGAAGCTCAGTGATTGATTGCACCAGCTCAGAGATATAAAATGGCTTGTGCAAAATGCGGTTCGCACCGACGCGGCTCGCTTCGTCGAGGGAATCGTGCGCTCCGAACACGGTTCCGGAAATCGCGATGATCGGTCGGTGGCGTTGTCTTCCAGGTGCAGGATGCGCAGGCGGGTGATCATGACGGGGGAGGCCGGGGGATGGGCGGACCCACCGGGCCCGCGCCCGGCGGCGGCTCGTTGATGGCGGCCCAAAATACGCCGACCTGATTGACCGCCTTCATGAACTCGGAAAAATCCACCGGTTTCACCACATAGGCGTTGACGCCGTGTTCGTAGAATTCGCGCACATCCGGCGTCTCGCGCGAGGAGGTGAGCACCACGACGGGGATGGTTTTCAGCTGGGCGTCGGCCTTCATGATTTTCAGCACCTCCAGCCCGCTGACCTTCGGCATCTTGTTGTCGAGCAGCACAACCACCGGATTGCCGTGTGCGCGGGTGGCGAACTTTCCCCGGTGGCAGAGATAGTCCAGCGCCTCCGCGCCGTCGCGGACGACAAAAACCTTGTTGGCCAGATGATGCTCCGCCAGCGCGGCCAGCGTCAGTTGCACGTCGCGCGAGTCGTCCTCGACCAGCAGGACATTTTTGATGTTCCGGTTTTCAGTGTCCATGGGTTTCGGCCGGGCGGGAGGGGAGGGAAAAATAAAACGTCGCGCCGCCGTCCTCCACGCCCTCGGCCCAGACCCGGCCGCCGTGCCGGTGAATGATGCGCTGGACATTGGCCAGGCCGATGCCCGTGCCCTCGAACTCATCGTCGCGGTGCAGGCGCTGGAACACGCCGAAGAGCTTGCCGGCATAGCGTGGGTCGAAGCCGGCGCCGTTGTCCCGGACGAAGACCACCGTCTCGCCGTCGCCGCCCGGGGCGCGGCCGATCCCGATTTTCGCCCCGGCGCGATGGCCGGTGAACTTCACCGCGTTGGAGAGCAGGTTGATCAGCACCAGGCGCAGCAGCGCCCGGTCGGCCCACACGGACGGCAGCGGGTGAATTTCCCAGGTGATGTTTCGCGCCGCGGTCTCCGCGTGAAAATCGGCCATCGTCTCGCGGACGAGGTCGTCGAGGCTGACCCCGGTCTTTTGCAGGGTGGCCCGGCCGACGCGCGAGAACGCCAGCAGGTCGTCAATCAGGGCGCCCATCCGCCTGGCCGAGTCGGAGATGGTGGCCAGATGCCGGAGATTTTCCGGCGAGAGCGATGGCCCGGCGTCCTTTTTCAGGAGGTTCACGAAGCCCATGACATGGCGCAGTGGCGCGCGCAAATCGTGGGAGACGGAATAGCTGAACGCCTCCAGCTCGTCGTTGGCGGACTTCAGCTGCGCCGTGCGCTCGGCGACGCGCTGCTCGAGCCCGACATTCAGCTGCCGGATTTTTTCCTCCGCCGCCCGGCGCACGGTGATGTCATGCACCACCTTTGACACCCCGATGACGAGGCCGGTCGCATCCCTGATCGGTGAAGCCGTGACCGAGACAGCAATCAGCCGTCCATCCTTGGCCTGGCGCAAGGTCTCGAAGTGCTCCACGCTCTCGCCCCGCCTGATCCGCTCCAGCATCTGGTTCTCCTCGGCCTGCCGGCCGGCCGGGATCAGCCGCATGATGGAAGCCCCCACCATTTCGCCGGCCGCATGGCCAAAGATTTTTTCCGCGCCCTTGTTCCAACTGGTGATGATGGAGTTCAGGTCTTTGCCGATGATGGCATCGTCCGAAAACTCGACGATGGCCGCCAGCCGGACCAAGGCGGCCTCCGCCTGCTTGCGCTCCGTGATGTCGCGCACGTTGCATTGGATCACCTTTTCTTCACCGGCCTGATACACGTTGCAGACAAACTCCACCGCGATGTGGCGGCCGGTCCGGGTTTCCAGCGGCAGATTATCGTAGCGGACGTATCCGTGCTGCTGGAGCCGTTCCAGCATGGCCTGGTTGGATTCGATGTCCCGGAACGGGCTGAGTTCGCCGACCGTCTTGCCGACCATCTCGTCGTGGGCAAAGCCCAGCAGCTCAACGAGGAACGGGTTCACATCGCTGATCCGCCCGGTCTCCACCTCCAAAATCAGGATGCCGTCCCGCGCCGCCTCAAACAGCCGCCGGTAGCGCAGTTCGGAAACGCGGATCGCCGCGACAAGCTCCGCCGGGGTGTCGGCGGGCCGTGCAACCAGCGGAAGGGACTGCGGCGTGGACTTCACGGGTTTGACGGTGGTACGTCAGGACCACTGGGGTGGCGCAGCGGCAGCGGGTTTCCCCGATGAGCTTGCTGAGAGAACAGCGCCTTGGGCTGCAGAGCTGGTAGGGGGCACATATTGAGGGAAAATTGAATCGATGACTGGTGGAACATGGCTCCATCCGTCGGGTGATTCCTCCCATGCAAAATGCGCGCATAGGCCTGCCCGGTCTATGGGGTCTACCCCTAACCAAGCATTCGACCCAAACGGAGGGTTTCCCGGCCGTGAGTCAAAACCCCGCTGGTGTCGCCAGTCTCCACCTTTGCCCGATCGTTTGCTGGGCCTCCACCAAGTGGGAGAAAGGCAACGACCCGCTGCCACCAACCCGACCCGGCAGCATGAGTCCGGCTCAGATCTTAAGCGTACCGCGGAAACCCCGGCCGCTGTAATAAGACTCAGCGCCATTGTGCCCCACAAAGACCCGGCCATAGCGGCGATCGCCGTAGATGGCGCCACCGAGTTTTCTGATGTCAGCGGGTGTTTTCAGCCAGCTCGACCGCTTGGTGTCGAACTCACCCAGCTGCTGCAGCGCAAAGTATTCTTCTTCCGTCAGCAGCCCAATGCCCATGGCCGTCGCCAAATCCATAACGCTGTTTTTCGGCTTAAACTCCTTCCGCGCATCCAGGGCCGCGCGGTCGTAGCAGAGGCTGGTGCGGCCGGCGGGGGTTTCCGCCGAACAATCGAAGAAGATGAATTCGCCCGTCTTTTTGTCCTGGCCCACCACATCCGGCTCGCCGCCGGTGCGTTCCATCTCATGGAGCGACCAGAACTTTTCGGGCTCGGCTTCCAACCGAGCCTGCACCTTGGCCCAATCCAGGCCTTTGTGCCGGTTCAGGTTTTTCCCAAACCGGGTCTGCAGGGCGTTGAGCAGTTCGGCGCGTTGTTTGGGGGACAACTGCTTTGGGTTGCCAGGGCTGTTTTTCATGAGCGGGAGGGCGGCCAAAATCCAGGCTGGTTGATGCAGCGCGTGACGGACGCGCGCGCCCGAAATGCCGGCACGAAGCTCACCGCCGGGTAACGCAGCCTTGGTGGCCACGTCAACCGGTGCCGTTTTACTTGGCGGCGGCCGGAGCGGCCGGAGCGGCCGGGGCTGCTGGCGGCACAAAAGGCGCACCGGCGGGGCCTCCGGGCGGGCCCCCGCGGCGGCCACCGCGCACGGGCGCGGGTTGGAGTTCGTTGGCCTTGGGGGCCACCTTGGCGAGGTTGGGCGTCACGTCAGCATCCACTCGTCCGGTGGCCCAGTTAATGCCGCCGAGGAGCACGGTCTGAAAACCGGCGCTCGTCCACACATCCTCGCGATGGCCCATGCTGGTGTAGAACACGCGGCCCTTGCCCTGCATGCGCGCCCACGTCGAGGGAAACGGCGGCCGGGCGTAATCATTGCCGGTCATGCCCGCGGTGTCCTGGATGAGGATGACATGGAGGTCGGCCGGGAAATTCTTCATGGTGTACCATTCTTCCTGCGGGCCAAAGTCGGCCGGCAGGGCGGCGATGCCGGGGAACTTGGCATCGGCCACGATTTGCCTGCCGGGTTGCTGGTTGCCGTGCGCGATGAATTCGCCGCCGAGCATCTTGATGTAGGGGTCGGCGGCGTCCCCGTTGGCGATATGATATCCCTGCTGGCCTCTCGTCCCGTCCGGGAGCACGGAGTGAAAGGTGTCGCTGGCGCTGTGCAGGCCGATAAAACCCTTGCCGCCGGCGACCGCCTTGAGCAGCGCCTCCTTGCCGGCCGGAGTCATCGGCGGCGCGCGGTCCAGGCCCGGCGTGGTGAGGGCACCCGAGCCATCCTGGGTGTAGAACATGAGAGCGTCGAACTTTGCGAGATACTCATCGGAAAACAGGCTGCCGTCCTTCGACTCGGTGACCTCCAGGTTGTTCTTGGCGGCGAGTTCCCTCACCACGCGGAACGCGTAACCGTACTTCGGGTCGTCGAGGGCATTGATCGCGTCATGCTGATAGTTAACGGACTTGGTGAAGAACAGGATTTTCTTCAGGGCCGGCGTGGCGGTGGCGGCCGGTGCGCTGTCGGCGGCGCGAACGGCGGTGACGAGCGAGAGCAGCAGCAGGGGCAGGAGGCGGTGGATTTTCATGGGAGGGGGAGGAAGGCACGGGGGAGGAGGCCCGCGAGACGTTGGGTGGAAGTCACGCGATGGTCCGCTTACTTGGCGGCGGCGAGGTCCGGGGCGGGCTGGAAGAGCTGGACGTCATCGATCGTCCAATTGGTGGGAGGCGCCGGAGGCGGGCCACCGGCGCGGCCGGCGCCACGGGCGCCACGGGCCGGCGCCAACACCGGGTTGCCCAACGCCACGAGCTGGGGCCTCTGGGCTTCCGTCAAAATGGTGTTGATCTGCTGCAGGCCGGCGGTGCGGGCGTCAGTGGCGCCGGTCTGCGCGGTGGTGAGCGCCTGCTGGCCTTGGTTGATGGCGGTGAGCAGGGGCGCAATCTGGGCGGTCTGCGCCGCCGTGAGGGCCAGGGCAGTCCGAAGATTTTCGATGGTCAGCGGGTTGGCCAGAGCCACGCCGGCGCCCGCACCGCGCGCACCGGCGCCCAGACCACGTGCACCGGCACCCAGGCCGCGCGCACCGCCCCGGCCGCCACCAGCCGGAGCGGCGGCGGGCGGTTCGGTGTAGGTGACGCGGACCCATTTCGCGCTGGTCGGCGCGAAACTGATGTCCACCAGCGCGCCCGTGCCCACGCCGGTGGCGACAGGCTCGCCCCAGCTCTGGCCGTCGGTCGAAAGCTCCACCTTGTAAGCGCGGGTGTAATTGCCGGGTGTGCTGAGGCTGCTGAGGCGGATGTCGGACAGCGTCGCGGCCGCCGGCAGCTCGATTTGCAGCCAGGCGCCGGCGACCGGCGCGGTGGCCGTAAAGCTCAGCTTCGCCGGGCCGGTGATCCCGGCGCCGGCGACGTCGGCCGGCGCGATCCGGTTGGTGGTGAATTTCCACGCGTCGCGGTTCCCGACGGGCTGGGGCAGGCGCGCGTTGAGTTCGGG
>CAIXIZ010000206.1 GCA_903919625.1 uncultured Verrucomicrobiota bacterium | reverse complement strand
TAAATTCTAAATGTATTATTCATTGCAAATAAATTTATTCGCGTACATTTGATTTGATTAACTAGAGAAGCCAAAGGCAGAAGCCAAAGGGGGTCAGGCCGATTTTTGTTAGTTTTCCGCTTTGCCGGGATACGACTCAGGCGAGCTTGGCTTTTTGGAGAAATTGCGGCAACCCGATCAGCACCCCCGTGTCCTTCAGCATCGATTCCATCGTGCGTCCGTCCTTGCTGAAACGCACATGCCCTTCCCAAGCGTGGTTCTGCCCGACGCACCCGACCGCCAGCCAGTCGTAAATCGGATAAAACTTCTCCGTCCGCTTGCCCAGCCCCGGGGGCGGCTCGTCGAAACCGATGTCAATTTGCGTGATGCTGGCCTGCAGTTTTTTAAAATCCGGGTCGGGCCACGCAAACACCCACTCCTCTGTCTCCCCGCTCTCCCGTCCCTTCGACTTGCCTTGGACGACCAGGCTCAACCCGCCACCGCCAGGAGTTGCGGCTTGAACAAGAATGATGGCGCCAGTTTTGACCGGCACGAGGCAGGATTCGTCGGGTTCGGACATGGGTGGAGGTGGGGTGAGGGCGGCCCCATGGCCTGACGTGGCTCACAACTGGTGCGGGTGCGGGGAATCGAACCCCGATTTCAAGCTTGGGAAGCTCACGTGATAGCCGTTATACTACACCCGCAGAACAAGCAGGGCCGATGAAAGGCAACGCGAGCGCGTCGGCAATCAAGAATTCGACCAATCGGCCATTATCCGCCAACCGAAAAGGAGGCTTGCGTGGACGGGGTGATTTAAAACGGTCCAGGTGGCGGAGGGCCGAATCCACGGCCGGGCGGCGGGCCGCGGCCAGGCGGCGGTCCGCGCCGGCCACCGCGACCGCCAGGGGAGTTGCGCGGATCCTCCGTGCCCCAATACCCGCCGATGATGTAGGGGAATTTTCCCGGCGTGACCTGATAATGCCAGCCGCGTTCGGCGTCGAAGTGGATGTTGAAATCATTGAGGCCGTCGGCCCCGGTGGCATCTTTGGCGAGGATGCCCGCCTTGACGTAGGGGCCATAAATCGGAAAGCCGTCGAACGCCCAGCCGAGCAACGGCGAATGGCCGGTGCCCTCGTCGGCCCAGGGCGAGTAAATGCAGATGGGATATTTGTGGTAATGGTAGAGGCCGTCCTGGTTGGGATGGCCGCAGCAGTAGTCCATGAGGTTTGAGGCGTCCTCGCTGCCAGCGTCAAACGGGTTGAAAAACACGACCCCATTGGCCGCGATGCCGATGGGCCCCATGGGCAGGGCGCGATTGGAATTGTCGGTGGCCGTGGCGACGTGGCGGGGATTTTCCACCGGGTTCAGCGGGATGTAGTAGGTGGCAAGCTGTTCCTCGATATAGTTGGGATTGCCGCCGCCCAATTCGGGAAACCTTCCCGTCGGGTGGTTCGGGAGGCTTTTCGTGTGGATGATCAAACTGGTCGCGTCGAAGGACACGGTGACGTTGTCGGCCACGAACTGGTCCTTCGGGGCGACCCGGCCGTCGAGTCCGATGTCACCGGCCCGGAGCCAGGCCGACATGCTGCCGGCAAAGGGCGCGCTCCATTTGTCGTCATGGTAGATGAGGCGGTCGGCGTTGGTGTGGTCGAAAACCTTGGGCGCGGCGGTTTCGCCCGCACCAGCCTGATAAAACCAACGCCCGCCGAGAGGCAGCAGATTGGCGGGCCGGGCATCCGCCGGTCGCGGATTGCCGGCCTCGGCCGGCAGCGGCCCGGCGATCCGGACGAGCGAAAAATCGCTCACAAAAAACTCCGACTGCGCGGACATCGCGGTGTTGCCATGGTCGAAGGCGACCTTGAGCCGCACCTGATCCACCAGCGGGGAGGGGAGCATGAACTCCAGCGCGTAGGTGCGCCAGACCGCGGCCCCGCCGGTGCGGCCGTCGCCGTTCACGGACAAATCTTTGCGGTCCTGCTGGACGAGATGATAAAGGGGCTTGGCCTTGCTGTCGAAGCTGGTGCGGCCGCCATCGGCGAAAAAATCCACCTGCATGACCAGCCGGTCACCGTCGACGGCAAACAGGGTCTGGGGCAGCCCGCGGAAACTGAAGCGGAACCAGCGCCCTGGTTTCGCATCGAGACCTGAGACGGTCTGCGCGATGGAGCCCTGTCGGATCGCCGAGGAACCCACTCCCGGGCCGGAGCGCAGAGCGACCCCCCACGGGGCGATTTCGCGGTTGGGATCGCCGAGGTAGCGGTATTCCACATCGCCCGTGAGCACATAATTGGCCGGGGTGCCGGGTTTGGCGCTGTCTTGGCCAAATCCGGGGTTTTTGACCAAGTTGTCCGCCGGCTCCGCGGCACCTGCGGCGTGCAGGCCGGCCAGACCCGAGATACCGCAGAATGCAAACGCGAGCAACCAGCGGCCCAACCGTTGCAGGCTGACGTTCTTAGGACCAGACGGGGCAAGTTCCGTGGTTTTCGGTGCAACCATTTGGCAAAGCTAGGGTGGGCACCGGAACGTTGGCAAGTGCAGGGGCGGACATTGGTTCCTCATCGATCACGCGCGATTACAATTTTTAGTACATCGCGCCCAGCGGTCACGCCCAGCCGGCCATCGCACTCTGCCTCAACCCCGGACAAATCGCGGCAAAACCGGCCCAGTTTGCCCGGCAGAAAGTGTCACTTAATACGTGACACTGCACTCGTGTGGTGGGCAGGCCAGGGTGACGGGGAAAGTGTAACCTATTAGGTTACACTGCATTTTTGTTTTATGCGCCACGGAGGGTGGGGCATGCGATGGGCCGAGGCCGTGCGATCGGGGCGTTCCTTTGGCCGAGGGCCACAAGACGCAGGGGGAATTCCGGCCCGGCGGTGGCCGAATCCACGCCCCTGCCTCAATCCCAGACGAATCGCGGAAAAACCGGCCCAGTATGCCCGGCAAAAAGTGTCACTTAATACGTGACACTGCACTCAGGGGCAGGCTGGGCAGCGCCACGCTTGATCCGGTCGATGCACAGCGGTCGCGCCCTCCCCTCGAACAAGCCTGCTGACGGAGCCTCCCGCGCTCCTTCTAGTTTTTCCAGCCCGTCACCGTTTCGAC
Organism: uncultured Verrucomicrobiota bacterium; assembly: GCA_903919625.1. GTDB lineage: Bacteria > Verrucomicrobiota > Verrucomicrobiia > Opitutales > Opitutaceae > CAIYUN01. The sequence continues at coordinate 1,258 of CAIXIZ010000206.1, read as the reverse complement.
GAGGGCCTCGACGCATTCGAGTTTCGCATCAGGCGTGATCCCGTGCCCGAGATTGAAGATATGGCCGGCGGTGCCGCGCATGGACTCAAGCAGGCGCGCGGCCTCGCGGCGCACAATCGCGGGCTCCGTGGCCATGAGCACAGGATCCAGATTTCCCTGCACCGCAACATTGGCCGGCAGCGTGCGGCGCACGATTGCGAGGTCGCAGGTCCAGTCCACGCTGAGCACGCGGGCGCCGGTAAACGCCTGGTCCGTGAGATGCGGGGCGGTGCCTTTCGCATAAAGGATGACCGGGAACTCACGGGGCAGCGCCGCGATGATCTGGCGGATCCAGCGCAACGAGGCGGCCTCGTAGTCGGCGCCCGCGATGACGCCGCCCCAGGAGTCGAAAATCTGGATCGCATCGGCCCCGGCCGCGATCTGCATCTTGAAATAAGCGATGAGCGCGGCAGAGAGCTTTTCCAACAGGGCGTCGAACGCGGCGCGGTCGGTGTAGAACAGGGTTTTGATGCGCGCGAAATCCTCCGAGCTGCCGCCTTCGACCATGTAGGCGGCCAGGGTCCAGGGTGAACCACCAAAGCCGAGCAACGCGTGATGGCCGGCCAGCTCGCGTTTCAGCAATATGAGCGTGTCAGCCACATAGCGGAGACGGTCCGGCACAGCGGCGGCGGGGGCGAGGGCGTCGATCTGCGTACGGGTGTCCAGCCGGTACTCCATCGCGATGCCGCCGCTGTCGCGGAACTTGTAGCCCTGGCCGAGCGCCTCGGGGATGACGAGGATGTCGGAAAACAAAATCGCGGCGTCGAAGGCGAAACGGCGCAGCGGCTGCAGCGTGACCTCGGCGGCCAGCGCCGGGGTGCGGACCATTTCCAGGAAAGATGACTTCGCCTTGAGCGCGCGGTATTCCGGCAGATAGCGGCCGGCCTGGCGCATCAGCCAGAGCGGCGGGCGGTCCAGCGGCTGCGCGGCGCAGGCGGCGAGAAAACGTTCACGGGAGGTCATAGGTGCGCCACGAACATCCAACATTCAATGTCCCACGTCCAACCTTCAATTTTCCCGGCCGCGGACCGGATGCCGCAGGCGGAATTTCAATCCCATGGGGTCTGGTTCCCCGAAGCTGGCTTCAGCTTGGCTGGGGTAGGGGCGTCGCTTGACGACGCCCGGATCGGAGGGCGGCGCCCAGCACCGCCCCTGGTTGCGATGCGTGCAACCAGGTGGAACCGGTTGTCTCCAACCGGTTCAGCGCGTTGGGGACAAC
>CAIXIZ010000205.1 GCA_903919625.1 uncultured Verrucomicrobiota bacterium | reverse complement strand
GGATCCAACGGCGGAGCAATTGTGCGACATCGCCCTTTCCACCGCCATGATTGCCCGTCATCTCACCGGCGAAACACCACGGGTGGCCATGCTGAGCTACGCTTCAAAAAGCAGCTCCAACCATCCCACCCTGGTGAAGGTGCGCAATGCCACCGAGCTGGCGCGGGCCAAGGCCAAAACTGAGTTGCTGCCCATCGAGATCGACGGGGAACTGCAGGTGGATGCGGCGCTTGACCTGGTCACGGCGCAGACGAAGGGCATCGCCAGCTCTGTGGCGGGACATGCCAATGTGCTGGTCTTCCCCGACCTCAACAGCGGCAATATCGCGTACAAACTGGTGCAGCATCTCGCCGGGGCCAACACCTTTGGCCAGGTGATCACAGGGCTGACCAAACCCGCGGCGGAAATCAGCCGTGGGGCGAGCGCCCACGATGTTTTTGGGGCCGCCGTGATTGTCGGCTGCCAGGCGATTGACCGCCGGCTGCTCTACGGCGAATCCTGATGATCCGTCGTCGCGACTGAACTTGCCGCCCATGGCCGATCTTCCGATTGCCAACCCGTTTCTGCAGCCGGCCCTCCCGCTGCTCGCCGCGCCGACCAATCACGAGACGCGCCGGCTCTTTGTTGCCGCCACGCGCATGAATGACGGCAAGACCACCACCTGTCTCGGCCTCTTCGCCGCGCTGCAGGTGCTCTTTCCGCGCGTGGGCTTCATCAAGCCGGTTGGGCATCGCTTCATTGAGGTGCAAGGCCAGAATGTGGACGAGGATTCTCATCTGCTCGACACGGTGTTTAATGTCCGCGTCCCCATCGAAAGCATGAGCCCCGTGACGGTGGACGGCACGTTTACCCGCCGCTACCTCAAGAATCCCGGTCCCATCCTCGAACAGCTCAAGGATAAAATCTGCCGGGCCTTTGACCGGGTCTCGTGGGAGAAAGATTTCGCCCTCATTGAGGGCACCGGTCACGCCGGGGTTGGCAGTGTTTTTGACCTCTCCAATGCCAGCGTGGCCAAGTTGCTCAATGCCAAGGTCATCCTGGTCTGCCCCGGCGGAATTGGCCGCCCGATTGACGAAATTGCATTAAACAAGGCGCTCTTTGACCAGGCCGGGGTCGAGGTGGTCGGGGCCATTTTGAACAAGGTCGACCCCGAAAAAATTCCGGTGATCGCCGAATACGCCGGCCTTGGCCTCAGGCGACTGGGGGTGCCATTGCTCGGGGTGCTGCCCGTGCAGCGGATGCTCTCCGAACCAAACCTGGTGCAAATAGCCGAGGAGATTGGCGGGAAATGGCTCAATGGCCGCAAAGCCGGAGCCAAGCAGCGCGTGTCGCGCGTTGTGGTCGGCGCCATGGCCGCCAACGGCATTGTCGACTACCTCCAGCCCGGCACGCTCATCATCACTCCGGGTGATCGCGACGACATCATCCTCGCCGCCACCGCCACCGCGCGCCTTGCGGGTGGCAGCGCCATTGCCGGCCTCGTGCTCACCAACGATGTGCCGCCCCACGCCAAGATCGCCGAGCTCCTTGCACAGACCGACATCCCCGTGATCGCCGCCAAGGAGGAGAGTTATACCATCGCCTCAAAAATCTTCGGGATGACAGTAAAGACCCAGCCGCAGGACACCGACAAGATCCCCGTCATCAAAAAGCTCATCACCGACCATGTGGACCTGAAGGCGCTGCTGGCCAGGGTTTGACGGTTGCGGGAGATTGATCCGGGCGGTCATTTGGCGGGGTACTTCCGCTGATCGCATTTTGCTCCAGTTTGTCCAGCGCCGCATTGGCCGCCTGCTCCAACTCACGGCCGTCGGCGATGTCGCGGTTCAAATCCGCCAGGGCGGTGGCAAATGACCGGTGATTGCCCACCATGGCGGCCTCATAGATTCGGCCAAGTGAAACGGCGGCATTGCGGTAGAATGGATGCGTGGCATCAAGCCCGGCGTGCAGCTGGTTCAGCCGCAGGTTCAGCTCGGCCTGGACCCAGGGCTCCAGATGGGCGCCGAACACCTCGTCGAGCGTCAGCCCCACCTCGGTATTGGCGCGCAAAGCCGTCCATCGGGCGCGTTCGGCCAGCCAGATCCGGGTGTTCGCCGCCGTTTGTCCCGAAGCAAGCGCGTTCAGCCGGCATTGCGAATAATAGCCCACCTGCCACCACAGTTCAGGATCGGACCGGAAAATGCCCGCATAGAGCCGTCGGACAGCCCGGGCCGAGTCTTCGCCACCCAGCACGCTTTGCACAAGCGAGGGCCAGCGGAGCTCGGGGCCCGATTCGGACTGCAAATAACCCATCAGCCACAGCAGGGCCAGTTCCTGTGAACGGATGACCGGTTCCCCGCGCTGACGCCCAAAGAGTGAGGCGAGGGGCGGCGGAGCCGCTCCGGCTGACTCCTGCTGCCAGGCGTCAAGCAGGGCGGTTTGCCCGTGGGTGAGGCTCCAGGCGACACACGCATCCTCGAGCCAGAGCGGCACTTTCAACCCCGGCACCGATCCATGCCAGGCGATGGCCCGCTGCATGAGCAAGGCCTGGACCAGGGCACGGCGCAGGATGGTGAGATCCGGCATGTCCGCCGGACTGCGGACCGTCAGGCTGACGCGCCCGCCCATCTCTGCGAACGGCTGGAAGCTGGCATCTCCCTTCCAGAGTTCCGGTGCGACCAACCGCACTGCAATGGGCGAGGGGAAACCATCCCGGGGCAGTAACAGCGGTCCGGCGAGAGTCGCCCAGACCTCCTCGGCTATCGCCACGCTGTGCCGCACCCCGTCGGATGAATGGCCGCTGATTTCGAACTGATCCTTCAGCGTGCTCGCGACAAACGGGGTGACCGCATCATGGGCCTTTACCTTGTCGGCTAAGGAGGCCGATGAACCGATAAACCAGAGATTGCCGTCGACATTCATCACCCGCAGCCCCGCGGTTGGATCGGCCGCCCCGGCCTTTCCCGGCTCCAAGGCGCCGGGAGAGGAACTGGCGGAAGCCGGCGGATTTGAGGCGGGCGTGGCGGCCCTGAGCACGAGCGCCAAACCGGCAGGCATTGCGCATGCCCAGCGGCGCAGCAGACGGTGCGAGGGACGGGTCACGGCAACGACAGCTTGAGCACGCGGTTTTCAACTGTGACGTTGCCCAGCTTTTGCCACGCGCCCATCAGGTCAGCCGGGAGGTTTTTCTGGGCGGCCAGCAGGCGTCCCAAAATCCAACCCGGCATGCCCGGCAGCCGGTGGAGGGGGAGCGAGCCGACATAAAACTCCGTGGGTTGAAACACAAAGCCGTTGGTCCCTTTGGCAAATCCTCCGCGCATCTGGATCAGGAGCGAAAGATCGGCACCGAGCGCATTGAGGTTGGCCGGCAGCGCGGTTTGGAGCGAGTCATGATCGAGACGGAAATTCACCGTCCCGGTCGGCAGGGTCGCGATCACCACGCTGGGTCCGGTGGGCTTGGGTGGCGGCGGGGCGACTGCGGCCGGTTTGCCCTTGGCGTCCGGTGCGGCCGCTGGTTTCACGGCGGGCGGGGGTGGCGCGACGGGCGGCGGAGCGACGGTGGCGATGAAGGTGTTGAGCTCATCGTCGGTGGCGGTGATCTCGCCCGGCTGGCCGGAGGTGAAGGCCTGGTACTTGCTTTTCCACGCCGTGCCCTTGCTGGCGCTGGCCGAGCCCGCGACGAAATAGACCGTCTGATAAATGGCCGCACCGGTGCTTTCGCCGGGCACTTCCCTGACCAGCTCAACGGGCCGGACAATCAGGCAAATGGCGCCAAGGGCCGCACCAAGGAACAGACTGAGCAGGGCGCCGAAGATGATTTGGAACAGGCTGGGGCCTTCCAGGGTGCGGGCGGTTTTGGATTGAATCTTGGACATGGTGGGCGGCGGGACGTCCGATGGTGAGGGAACGTGCATCAGAATGGGGCCGGGCAGGGCGGTTGGCGAGCCTCTTTCGCAGTCACCTTACTGAGGGAGCATGGGCACTTCCCTGCATTCGACAAAACTGGGCGGGGTTTCTACACAACGACGCTTTGGGGCGGATTCGATTTCGGCCTTTTCAAGACGATCAACATGTGGCTCACTCCAGTCCGGCCATTGGATCAGATTCCATCGGGCCGCCCCACCGATGAACGCCCCAATTGACCGGATAGTCCGTTGCACCGCCGGCATGGGCCTATTGTTGTTCTGGCAGACTCCCATTCGGGGCGCGTCCGGCCAACCGGAAAGTGCGCCGCCTCCAGCATCACCGGCTGAAGCACCAGTCTCTCCTGGAGGATTGAAAAATGCCGATCGCCGGCTGTTTGCCTCCATGATGGCAAAAATTGCACCTGCCATGGCGGCCGCCGAGGTGACAGCCATTCTGGGTGCACCCGATGAAGTACGTGCAATCAACAAGCCCTATGCGATGTCGAGCCGTGGGATTGGGGTGCAAGTTACCGTCAAGGAAGTATGGCGTTACGGAGCTGACGACGATTTGAGTTCAGCGACCTTGGGCCGGGTGTACATGGATGACAACGACCAGGTGGTGGAGGCCCGAGGGGGAAATGGCGAAGCACCTCCGGCCGGAATGTTCGCGGAAGGCGAGTTGCGGCGTCTGCTACGGGTGCTGGATCAAGTGCCATCCTATCAGTCGAATCACAATACCGATCCAGGAAACATCATTCGCGCGGTCAATCTGTTGCAGCCTTTGGGCAAAGCCCGGGCGTTGGCCGTGATGAAGGAATACCTGCGCGTGACGCCAGAAACACCGGTCGAATCAACTAACGGCGGCTATATTCTTGGTATCGGTGGCATCCCGGGCCGGGACGG
>CAIXIZ010000204.1 GCA_903919625.1 uncultured Verrucomicrobiota bacterium | reverse complement strand
GCGCCGCGTCGCCCTCGTCGAGGAGCCGCAGGTGCGGTTGCTCGCGGCCAAATTTGCCTCGGTGTATGCGCTGGCCCAGGCCGCCCTCACCACTAGCACTCCGCTCTCCGCGCTCATCCGCCAGCAGGTGACCGATGAAAGCCTCGACTATGATGCAATTTACGCCGGCCAGGGCGGCTGGCAGCTGCTGGTGCCCGTGGACCATCCCGCTGACGCCGCGCGTTGCATGGTTTCCGGCACCGGCCTCACCCATCTGGGCAGCGCCAAAAGCCGCGACGCCATGCACGGCAAGAGTGACGCGGAGCTGACCGACAGCATGAGGATTTTTCGCTGGGGTCTGGAGCAGGGCCGGCCCGCGCCGGGCACCATCGGCATCGCCCCTGAGTGGTTTTACAAGGGCAATGGTACGCTCCTGCGCGCCCAGGGCGAATCGCTGGACGTGCCAGCCTACGCCGAAGACGGCGGCGAAGAGGCCGAGATTGCCGGCGTTTATCTCATCGGTCCGGACGGCACCCCGCACCGGCTGGGCATGGCGGTGGGCAACGAGTTTTCCGACCATGTGTTTGAGCGGAAGAATTACCTCAACCTCGCCGGTTCGAAGGCCCGCACCTGCGCCATCGGCCCCGAGCTGGTGATCAATCCGGAATTTCAATCCGTGCCGGGCAAGGTGGTCATCCTTCGCGATGGCCGCGAGCTGTGGGCCCGGGACATAGCCTCGGGTGAGGCCGAGATGTACCACAGCCTCGCCAATATCGAACACCATCACTTCAAGTTCGAGGCCCATCGCCGGCCGGGCGATCTGCACGTGCATTATTATGGCGCACACAGCCTGAGCTATGGCGATGGCGTGCGGCTGGCCGATGGTGATGTGATGGAAATCTCCTTCGCCGGATTCGGCCGTACGTTGCGCAATCCGCTGCGCGTGCTCCCCGGCCCCATGCGGCTGGTCACGGCCAGGCCACTCGCATAAATCCGGAACCACCGGCCACCAAATCCCATGTCCCAACCGCAAGTTGCATTTCTTGGTCTCGGCATCATGGGCGGCGGCATGGCCCGCCGCCTCCTCGGCGCCGGGTTCCCGCTCACAGTCTACAACCGCGACCCAGCCAAGGCCGCTCCGCTGGCGGGATTGGGGGCAAAGATCGCGGCCACCCCGCGTGAAGCTGCCGCGCACGCCGGGGTCATCATCAGCATGGTGGCCGACGATCTTGCGGCGCGGGCTGTGTGGCTTGGTCATGAGGGCGCGCTCGCGGCGATTTCGCCAGGCGCGGTGTGCATTGAGTCGAGCACGGTCTCGGTCGGCTGGGTGCGCGCCCTGGCCGCAGCGGCCGCCGCCGATGGGGGCGAATTTCTCGACGCTCCGGTGACCGGCAGCCGCGTCCACGCCGCTGCCGGAGAGCTCAATTTTCTGGTGGGCGGGACGGCGGCCACGTTGGAAAAGGCCCGGCCGGTGCTGACTCCCATGAGCAAAACGATCACTCTGGTCGGCCCCACCGGCAGCGGCGCGCTCATCAAGCTCATCAACAATTTCGTCTGCGGGGTGCAGGCGGCTTCGCTGGCCGAGGCGATGGCGATGATCGAACGCGGTGGCCTCGACCGGGCCAAGGCCTTGGAAATTCTCACCGGCGGCGCGCCCGGCAGCCCGCTCGTGAAGTTGCTCTCCACCCGCATGACCGCGCCCGATTACACTCCCAATTTTCTCCTCCGCCTGATGGCGAAGGACCTCGCCTATGCCGGGGACGAGGCCGCCCGGCATTCGCTCGATCTGCAGACCGCCGCCGCCGCGCTGACCGTGTTCAAGCATGCCATCGCCGCCGGCGATGGGGACCGGGACATGTCGGCCATTGTCGAGCAGTTCCGCCGGCCCGGCCCTTCCACCCCCTGAACCCATGCTGGAGCTCCGGCCGACCTGCGAACACTGCAACCGGGCGCTGCCGCCCGACTCGCCGGACGCGCGTATCTGCTCCTACGAATGCACGTTTTGCGCGACCTGTGTGGAAACGGTTTTGGGCAACGTGTGTCCCAATTGCGGCGGCGGTTTCGTTCCCCGCCCCGTCCGTCCCGCCACCAACTGGAAGGGCAACAATTATCTCGGCGCCGACCCGGCCGGCACCAAAATTCGGCACCGGCCGGTCAACGCGGCGGAGCACGCAAAATTTTCCGCCGCCATCCGGGGCATCCTGCCAAATCAGCGGTGAGACCGGTTTAAGGTCGGCTTAAACGCGAAATGCCCAATCCGGGTCGCTGGCCAGTGTCGGTGGTGGGCCGGACAATCCGCGGCAAATCAAAACCTGTGCCCCGCTCATGGGCCGGCTTCGCGGTAGGGCTCGTTGGCCCGGTAGCGCCGGAGCTGCGCCTGGAAGGCGGCGGAGAGCGCGGCATCCGCCTGCACGACTTGCAACGCGCCCTGCGCGATTGACACCGCGTCCGTAAAGCGGCCGGTTTCCGCATATGCGGCGGCCAGATTGCGCAGATTGCGCGGGTTCGGTTTGTTCAGCTTGACGTCCTGTTCCGCCAACGTGACCGCCAGCGCCCCATTGCGCAGCTTGTCCTGCGGGGAAGTCGCCAGCACCCAGGCCAGGTTGCCTTCATTCAGCACCCGGCGGGATTTGAGCGCGAGGGCTTTCTCCCAATGGGCAATGGCCTCGCCGGCCTGGCCGGTGAGATAGAGTGCATCGCCCAGGCTGACATGCGCCGCGGAGTCATCGGGCACCAGCTCGGTGGCCAGCTGATAGTGCCTGATGGCTTCGGCCGCATGACCTTGGGCGAGCAGCACCCCGCCGAGATTGTAGTGGGCATCCTCATACTGGGCCGTGTCGTCCTTGCCCGGCGCAACCGCAAGCCCGGCCTGAAAATGGGCCACCGCCGCGTCCTGGTCGCCCTTCTGCAACAGCGCGGTCGCCAGCGCGAATTCAAATTTGGCGTTGCCCGGCAGATAGTAGAGCCCCTCCCGGTAACGGGCGATGGCCTCGTCCACCTGCTTATGCTTGAGGAGGAGATTGCCGAGGTTGTAGAGGGCGTCGGCGAAGCCGGGCCGCAGGATCAGGGCGCGCCGATACTGCACAATGGCATCGTCCTCCCGGCCAAGCTTGAGGTAAACATTGCCCAAGTTGCAGGCGGCCTCGGGATAGTCGGAGTTGGCCGCGAGGGCGCGCTTGAGGTGGACCAGGGCTTCGTCGGTGTGGCCTTGGTCAAAGAGGGCCATGGCTAGGTTGTTGTGCGCATGCGGGTAATCCGGTTCGGCGTCGAGCGCCTGCCGGTAGGCGGTGATGGCCTCGGCGCTCTGGCCGCGTTTTTCGAGGAGGGTGCCAAGATTGTTCAACGCCAGCCAGCAGGTGGGGTTGCCGGCAATGATCGTGCGGTAGAGCGTTTCCACGTCGGCATAGGTGGTCATCTGCCGCCAGGTCATCACGCTGCACGTCAGCAGCAGCGCACCGTTCAGCACGACCGGGAGCCGGGGTGACTTTTTCCGCAACCAGCGGGCGCCGGTGGTGAGGCCGGCGGCGGCGAGCGCGATCGGCCCGAGCAGGGCAAAATACTGGAAGTGGTCGCTGACGAAGGAAAAATGGAAATAGAAAACGTTGAAGAATCCCAGGACCGGGAACAGCAGGAGCACAAAATAAATGGCCGCGACCAAGGCCGGGCGCGCCCAACCCCGGCGGTGCCACCAGAGGGCAAAGAGCCCGCCAACGGCCGTGAGCGGGGCGAGCCATTGGATCACGCTCGCCGGACTGATCGTCCACCGCGGGTAGACAAACACCAGCGGATGCGGCCAGAGCAG
>CAIXIZ010000203.1 GCA_903919625.1 uncultured Verrucomicrobiota bacterium | reverse complement strand
TGCCAAGATAAAACCAAAACGCCTGCCCGGCGATGAGGACGCGCTCGGCGAAGGAGAAATTGAACTCCTGGCTCATCATGCCGGAGGGGCCGAGCGACTTTTCCACCCGCATCGTGATGAGGCCAAGATAGACGCCCGCGGCGAAAAACGGCAGCACGGGGGCCAGATCGCGCCAGGTCAGCCGGCCATATTTCCACCAGACCAGCAGCAGAATGACGGCCGGCAGCGGGACGGTCGCGGTCTTGCCCCAAAGCGCACAAATGTAGAGCCCCAACGCCAGCCAGTAATATTTCTGCGTCCCCCGCGCACCGTCGGGTGCGGGCGCATCGGGCGAGTCCGCCGCACCCAGCCGCCAGAAACGTACCACCGCCAAGAGCGAGCCAAGGTAGAAAATGGCCGAGAGGGTGTTTTTGCGCTCCGTCACCCATGCGACTGACTCAACGCACACCGGATGCAGCAGGAAAATGGCGGCGGCGAGCCGTGCCCCGGGCACCCCGAGCGCCCGCAACACCCGCCAGACCAAAATCGCGTCGAACGCATGCAGCAGCACATTGACCAGATGATAGCCCAGCGGATTGATCCCCCAGAGATGATATTCGATCCAGAAGCTCGTGTGGGTGATGGGATAATATTGCTGCGTCGCCCCCGGCTCGGTCCAGATGCGCCACAGACCCTCAAGCGAACGCAGCGCCATGCTGTCGGTGATGTTGTCATTGTCGTCCCACAGGAAGCCGGCCTGCCAGACCGGCAAATAGACGACAAAGGCCGCCAGCACGAGCAACGCGCCAAAGACCCGCCCGCCCTGCCACCAGGCAGGCGCGGGAGGAGCCAGGATGCCGGCGGACGGCGATGACGGGGTGGACGAAGCCATGGAACGGTCAGGGTGCAGACCGCGGACGTGAACAGCCAACCGCGCAGGGGGCAAGACGATTGCAACAGCCGGGCTTCGACTTTGACATCCCCGGTCCGGCGATGGACAAACGCCCAGCGCCTGCCGATGAAAAAAATCCCGCCAAAATATCTGCTCGGTTTCGCCGTCGTCTTCGCTGCGTCGCAGTTCGCCCGCCCGTCGAGAATTCCCGCCGCCGCCTCAGGCCCTGGCGACCTGTTCGTGAAATATCCCCCCGCCACCGAGGTGAGCCGTCTGCTCGCCGCCGCCTGTCTCGATTGCCACTCGGCCAGCACGCGTTACCCGTGGTATGCCGAGGTGCAGCCGGTCGGCTGGTGGCTGTCCGGCCATATCCGCAACGGCCGGACCGCATTGAATTTTTCCGCCCTCGCCTCCCTGCCCGCCTCCGCCATCACCCACCAGCTCGATGCCTGCGTGGACGCGGTCAACCACGGGGAAATGCCGCCCACTTCCTACCGGCTCCTGCACGCCGATGCCCGGCTGGGCGACACGGAGAAAGTCCAGCTTACCTCTTGGTTCCAGGATTTGGCGGACAAAATCAGCACCGGTTCCGGGAAAAAATAATGTCTGCCGCAAAGCCCGGCTCAGCAGGACCCTTCGGGCCGTGCTTCATGATCCGCGCTTTGCACTTGAAACACGTTTCCCGGCCAGCCGTCATGTCCGCTTGCGGCTGACCAGCCGCGTTTTACCGCATGGCGCATCACCCCCCGTCCCCTCCCCGGCCCGACCGGCGCGATTTTCTCGCCAAGGCCGCCGCCGTGGTCATCGGCGGCGCCCTCGCTCTCGTAGCACCGGCAGCAGGGCTGTTCGTCTTTCTCGACCCGTTGCGGCGCAAGTCCGAGGGCGGCGGGGCGGTGCTCGTCGCCTCGCTGGCCGCCCTGCCGGAGAATGGTGAGCCCCGCCAGTTTCCCGTGCGGGCCACCCGTGTGGACGCCTGGAACCGCTCGCCGAACGTCCCGATCGGCGCGGTCTATCTCCAGCGGCTACCCGGCGGGAGTGTGCGGGCATTCAATGTTGTCTGCCCGCACGCTGGCTGCTTTGTCGACTTTCGTCCGGAGAGAAACTGTTACCTCTGCCCGTGCCACAACAGCACGTTCGAACTCGACGGGCAGATCAAGGA
>CAIXIZ010000202.1 GCA_903919625.1 uncultured Verrucomicrobiota bacterium | reverse complement strand
GGTGTAGCCGGCCTCCTTCGCCAGCTCAACGGCGTCCAGGGTTTCGGTGAGCGAACCGATCTGGTTCACCTTCACCAGGATGGAATTCGCCGTGCCGGTGTCGATGCCGCGCTGCAGAAACTCGGTGTTGGTCACGAACAGGTCATCGCCCACGAGCTGGACCTTGTCGCCGAGCGCGACCGTGAGCTTTTTCCACGTCTCCCAGTCGCCCTCGGCGCAGCCGTCCTCGATGGAGATGATCGGGTATTTCGCCACGAGCTTCCGGTAGAAACTGACCATGTCGTCGCCGGAGAGCACCTGGCCCGTGGATTTTTTGAAGACGTAGCTTTTCTTCTCCTTGACGTAAAATTCGGAGGCGGCGACATCCAGGGCCAGGTTGATGTCCTTGCCCAGTTTGTAGCCGGCGTTTTTCACGGCGAGGGCGATGACATCGAGCGCGGCTTCGGCGGAGGCGAGCTTGGGGGCAAACCCGCCCTCGTCGCCCACGGCGGTGGCCAGACCTTTTTCTTTCAGCACTTTTTTCAGGGCATGAAACACCTCGCAGCCCATGCGCAGCCCCTCGGAGAAGGTCCGTGCGCCGGTGGGCATGATCATGAACTCCTGGAAATCAATCGGGGCGTCCGAATGCGCGCCGCCGTTCATGATGTTCATCATGGGGACGGGCAGAACTTTTGCGTTCGGGCCGCCGAGATATTTGTAGACCGGCTGGCCCAGGGCGGCGGCGGCGGCCTTGGCGGTGGCGAGGGAGACGCCGAGGATGGCATTGGCCCCGAGCTTTGACTTGGTCCTGGTGCCATCGAGTTTGATCATGGCGCGATCCACCCCGGTCTGGTCGAGCGCATCAAAGCCGATCAGCACGGGGGCGATCTTGATTTTCACATTGGCCACGGCCTTCTGGGTGCCTTTGCCGCCAAAGCGGTTTTTGTCGCCATCCCGGAGTTCAATCGCCTCGTGCTCGCCGGTGCTCGCGCCCGATGGCACTGCCGCCCGGCCGAGTGCGCCGGAAGCGAGCCGGACGTCAACCTCGACGGTGGGATTGCCCCGGGAATCGATGATCTCGCGGGCATTGATGGAAGTGATGGTAGTGTGGCTCATGGTTGGTGGAAAGTGTTCAGGAGCCCTGAGTGAACCAAACCCGGCGCACGAGGGAAGCAGAATTGCAGCCAGGTGACGGAATAAGCCGCCGGCGAGCGTCGGCGCAGCGGGGTTAATTGCTGGTCCGCGGCCGTCCGGACCACCTCGGCCAGGCGCGAGGGTCAGAAGGGCGGCCGGGAGAGACCGAGCTTGATCATCGCCTGCTGGAGGATACCCGGCGGCTTGGGACGTAATTCCAGGGGAATTTGCTCCGCATGGCCGGCATGCATGGCCGCCGCCCAAGGTGTGACCCCGGTATAGTTGCGGAGCGCAAGCATCTCGGCCGTCAGCAAGGCGGGCGGGATTTGGTCAAAGTGGCCGGCGGCGGCGGCGGCATGAAGCGGCGTGTCGCCGTCGTCATTGCGGGTGACCAGGAGATCGGCGGTGAGCTGGGCGGCGGGGATGTGGCCGAGCTGGCCGGTCTCGGCGGCGGCGTGGATGACGGTAAAACCGCTTTTGCTGCGACGGACCAGGTGATCGTGGATGAGAAACGAGGCAGGAGTGTCGCCCAGGTGTCCGGAGATGGCGGCGGCATGGAGGACAGTATCACCGGCATTGGTCTGGGCGAGGAGGGCCTCGGCCGTCAGGAGGGCGGGCGAAATTTGCGCGAGATTGCCGTTCAGCGCGGCGATGTGGAGGACCGTCTCCCCGCTGAGGTTGGTGAGATTAAAGAGGCGGGCGGTGTGGAAAACTGCGGGGACGCGGTCAAGGGTGCCATTTTCGGCGGCTTCGTGGAGCAGGTTGTTGCCGAGGTCCGTGCGGGTGAGCACCAGCCCCTCGTCGAGCAGTCCCGGGGGGAGCTGGCCCAGCGAGCCGCCGGCCGCGGCGAGGTGCAGGACGGTGTAGCCTGAATGGCTGCGCGCGAGCAGGTTGGCACGCGTGAGCAGGGCGGGCGGGATCTGCCCGAGGTGGCCGGACTGCGCGGCGTGGTGGAGCGGGGTGTAGCCGGCGTCGTTTTTGACGAGCAGAAAACGGGGGGTCAGCACGGTGGCGGCGAGGTCGCCGAGCCGGCCATATTTGGCGGCCAGATGCACCAGCGTGTTGCCCGCGGCATTGCGGGCGAGCAGCTGTTCCGCCGTGAGCGGGCGGATCTCTTCGGGCGGGAGCTGGCCGGCGCGAAAGGCTTCGTGCAACGCGGTGGTTTCCATGCGGTGGGCAGTCAATCGTCACGCCAGCCGCCGGGCAAAGGAAAAATCTCCCGTTCGCCAGGGTCTCGCCCGGCCCGGTCAGCCCCGGCCCGGCCCATAATTTCATTTGACAGCGGCCGTCCCGACCGGTGTTTTGGCCCCTTTATGAAAGTTGTTTCCTCCATCAAATCCGCCAAGAAGCGTCACCCGGCCTGCCAGGTGGTCCGCCGCAAGGGCAAAATCTACGTCATCAACAAGGTCGAGCCGCGTTACAAAGCCCGCCAAGGGTGAGCCGTACCGCCCAACTGCCTGCCCAATCCTTTACCGCCGTGAAAGCTGAAATCCATCCCACGCTCAACAACGTTTGCTTCCTCGATGTCGCCACGGGAAAACGTTTTCTTACCCGCTCCACCATGAAGTCCG
>CAIXIZ010000201.1 GCA_903919625.1 uncultured Verrucomicrobiota bacterium | reverse complement strand
GGGGCGGGGGCGGCCTTGCTCATGTCTTCCAACGCGGCCTGCGTGGTGTCCAGACTGGTACGCGCTTCCTTGTACGCAGAGTAGCCCTGATAGACAAAAAAGCCCTCTCCGGCTGCAATGAGGCCGAGCACGAGGAGCAAGGAGATGAAAACGGGGTGTGACTTGAAACTGGCCATGGGATGCAGGGGGGTGGGCGCGTCAGAGCGGTTTTTTGGGATCGACCACCAAGGTGAACTCAAACTTGACGATGCCCGGCTCGTCGCAGTCAAAAATCGGGATATGGTCGTCGGCTTTGACGATATGCGGTGAGGCAAGCAGGCTCTTGATCAATTCGTAGGTGCGGTCCTTTGCCTCCTGGCTGACGTTGGTGGTGACATTGTCACGATCAATCAGCCGGCCTTTGATGTTCAATTTGTAGACAACGCGGGAGCTTGTAGTCGCAGCGGTGGCAGCCTGGGCCTCCGCATCCGCGGCCGGCGGAGCCTCGGCCGAGGCAGCGGGCGTGGCCGCGGCGTCGGCCGCGGGAGCATCCGGCTTCGCGCCGCCCGAGTCGTCCGTGACGACCTCATGGATCACTTCCAGATTGTCGAGCCAGACATCCTGAACTTTGACCAAACGCTCCTGAAAATCAGCAAAGAAATTGACCCAGTTAAACCGGCCTTGGATCAAATCGTGGATCCGGCCCACTTGCGCCTGGGCGTCCTTGATTTTTTTCAGGGTGGACTCAATTTCCTGTTTTCTTGTGCTCAGCGGCCCCAGCTCGTTGTTCAGACGGTCGCTTTGCTCCTTGGCGGCGGTGGCGGCCCGTTGGAAGCCCAGCACCGGCAGGGCCAACGCCACAACCGCCATGGCAGCGGCGGCGATGTAAAAAGGCTGTTGCCGGCGGAATCCAAGCCGTTCGCGGATGCTTGGGGGCAAAAGGTCCAGTTTGGGCTGCGGATCGAGCAGCTGGGTCGCGAGACCGACCAGGTCGGCCAGCACCGCCGAGCGCTCGCGGGCAGCACTGGCACCGGCGGCAATGTCCACATTACGCAACGGATCGAACCGCTCGACCGGAATTTTGAGCTTTTCCGCCAGGGCCGGGATCAGATTGGGCACCAGCGAGCCGCCGCCGGTGACATAAACGCACGCGGGCTGTTCGGCGCCGCTCTGGCGGCGGTAGTTGACGGTCGAGCGGGTGACCTCAATCTGGAGCTTGCTGATGAATGATTTGGCCGCATTGACCACCGCCAGCCGGGCGGGAGAGGCTTCGCCCAGCTCACTTTGCCCGCCCAGCACCTGCAGTTTCAATGCTTCCGCCTGGGTGAAGTCCTGCTTGATCTCCTCGGCCACGGCCTGGGTGATGGTATTGCCGGCGAGCACGATGCTGCGTGCGAAGAACCTCTTTTTGTCCAGAAACAGCAGATGGGTCGAGCGGGCGCCGATGCTGATCACCAATGCGCTCTCACCCGCCTCCGGGTAGTTATATTTGAAGGCCCTGAGCAGGGCAAACACGGAAGTCGAGAGGCCGGTGGGGGAAATCCCGATGCCTGTCATCGCGGCGCAGAGGCTGTTGGCCACATCGAGCTTGGCCGCCGTATACACTATCTCAAGGTCCAGATCGCTCTCCGCGATCAGATAATGATCCCACACCACCTCATCCAGCGCATAGGGGATGTTTTGTTCGGCCTCGGCAATGATGGCCTTCGCGCGCTTGGCCTTCTCCACCGCGGCCGTTTTGACAAATTTGGTCAGCACCAGATGTCCGGGCAGGTTCAGGGACGCAACTCCGCCGAGTTTCTCCCGCTGCAGATGGGGGGTCAGGGCATCGGTCAGAAACGTGTTCCACTGTGGTTCCAGTTCCGCGTTGGGGTTGAATGACTCCAACGCGAAATGCTCCAGCGTCAGACGTCCGCCCTTGGCGGCGGAGAAAGCTCCGCACGCAACATGGCCGGCGCCACAGTCAACTGCAAGAACACGAGAGGATGCCATAGGGTAAAATGTAGGAGGCGAAGTCGATTTCAGAATGGCCGCAATGCGGCAAGAGAATTTTGCAATTAATTTTTCGCCGCCGCTTCCGGACGGACAAAGGTCGGCGCCGGCCGGCTCTCGTCATTGGCAAACGGGGTCAGGAATTGCGGCAGAAAAACCCCGTCATTGGCGGAGGCCGACGCCACCTCTTTGCTGGCGAAAAACGACTCCGGTTTCGGGATCGTGGACGAGTGATTGCTTTTCCCGAGCGGCAACGGCTTGCCTTCGACGGCCAGCTGCACCGCGTAGTATTTTGCCTCGCCCGGCAGGCTGTCGCGCTTTACAATCTCGGGCGGCAGGTAAAAGCGGAAGTCCGACCGGCCCACCTCCAAGGCGACGGCCTCGGCCGTCGCATGATAGTAATCGGTATGTTTGGTTCCGCTGGTTACTTCGATGCCGATCGTAAGCGTGACTTGCACCCGGTTCAGGAACCGATCATCCTTGGCCACCCCCGGCTTGACGTTGACTTCCACATCCGCCTCGAGCCAGAGGCCGCCAGCCCCTCCAGGTGTGGCGGAGGTCGTGTTAAACCGCACAGCGGTCACCTCCACCCCCTTGGCCAGCGTGTTGACCATCTGAGCCTCCTTGGTCAATGCGCCCGCCGCATTGGCCGCCCGCACTGGAGCAACGACCGCCAAGATTGACAGGCCAAGGCAGGGCAGGAATAGATTTTGCAGGGGTTTCATGTTGGGTAGCCGTAAAGTCATTGTGGATTGCTGCTCACGCGTCACGCTAAATGTTGCTTCCCGAGAAAATAAAATGCCCGTCCTCCCGCCCTCTTCGTCCCCGGCCCTGACCCACCGTATTGCCGTGCTGGTGTTCATGGAGAATGCCCAGGGCGATCTCCTGCTCCTGCTCCGGGCCAAACCGCCCAATCGGGGAGTCTGGAGCCCCCCCGGGGGCAAGCTTGAGACCTCCCTTGGCGAGTCCCCGTTCGAATGTGCCGCCCGTGAAACCCGGGAGGAGACCGGCCTGGTCGCCACCCCGGAGGCATTTCACCTCTTTGCCCTGATCTCGGAAAAAGCATATGAAGGCGAATCACACTGGCTGCTTTTTCTGTTTCGCCTGCAAACGCCCGTCCCGGCACTGCCGCCCGCCATCGCGGAAGGGAGCTTCGGTTTCTTTTCGCGCGCCGCCATCGATGCCCTGCCGATCCCGGCAACCGACCGCGCGGCGCTCTGGCCGATTTATGACCGGCACCGGGATGGTTTCGTGGCCCTGCGCGCCGACTGCGCGCCCGGCCGGCCATTGCAGCTCACTTTTGAGCAGATCATGCCAGGCGCGGCGACTGCTTCATCCCCGATAATCCACACTTGATTTCTTCGCGCCCGGACAAAGACTGTCTTCCCGCACAAACCACCACGCCTGACCGTGAGCCCAACCGCCTCCTCCTTGGAAAAAAATACCGAAGTCCCGCCCGCCCGGCCCAGTCCGGCGGCCTCCGCCCCGGTGAACGCGAGCCTCGCCCCGGATGCGAAGGTCGCATTTTACCGCACGATGGTGCGAATCCGGCGTTTCGAGGAGCGCGCCCTCCGCGCCTACAAGGAGGCGAAGGAAGGGACCAAAATCGGGGGGTTTCTCCACCTTTATATCGGTCAGGAGGCAGTCGCGGTCGGCTGCTGTTCGCTCATGGGGAAAAATGACCACGTCATTACGGCCTATCGCGATCACGGCCACGCGATCGCGGTTGGCATGGAGCTGAACCCGCTGATGGCGGAGCTTTGCGGCAAGTCCACCGGTTGTTCCAAGGGCAAGGGCGGCTCGATGCACTTCTTTGCCCCCGATAAAAATTACTGGGGCGGCCATGGCATCGTCGGCGGCCAAGTTCCGCTCGGTGTCGGCCTCGCCTACGCCATCAAATACAAAAATCTCCAAGGGGCCGCGATGGCGTTCATGGGCGATGGGGCCGTCAACCAGGGGGCCGTGCATGAGTCCTACAATCTGGCCGCGCTCTGGTCGCTGCCCGTCGTCTTTGTCATTGAAAACAATGGCTATTCCATGGGCACCAGCCAGGCGCGTTCCTCGGCCGGTGAACTCGCCCGGCGGGCCGAGGGCTATGGCATGGCCCATGGCGTCATCGACGGTCACGATCTCTACGAAGTGCGCGCCGGCATGGATAGGTTTCTTCGCGCCGCCCGCGAGCAGTCAAAGCCCGCGGTGGTCGAGATCCGCACCTACCGTTACCGCGGCCACTCCGTCGCCGACCCCGATCCGCCGAACAGCACCTACCGCAGCAAGGCGGAGATCGAGGAATACCGCCGCACCAAAGACCCCATCCAGGTTTTCCAAAACCTGCTCCTGGCCGAAGGCGTCCTCACCGAGGCGCTGGTCGGGCAGATCGACTCGGCGGCCCGCGCCGAGGCCGATGTCTCCGCCGATTTCGCCGAGGCGAGCCCTTTCCCCACCGTCGGGGACATCCAGCGCGACGTGTATTGGGAAACAGACAACCCCTCCCAGCGCAAATCCCAGGGCC
>CAIXIZ010000200.1 GCA_903919625.1 uncultured Verrucomicrobiota bacterium | reverse complement strand
CGGTGGCACGGGCGCCGAGCAGCGCCGCGATGGCAAAGGTGAGATAGCCCTTGCCGCTGCCCATGTCGGCAATGCGGAGTGGCTCTGCGGGGGCAAAACCGGCTTCGGCGACAAGATGGGTGAGCAGCTCGGCAAATTTCTGAATCTGGCGGAACTTGTCCGCCATGCCGGCGCGTGGCTGGCCGTGATCGTTGGTGACGCCGAGGGCGCGCAGCCACGGCGAATCGGCGGGCACCGGGTGGGCCTTTGGCCGGTCGTGGGCTGGCGCCGGCGGCGGAGCAGCGGCTTCGCCGGGGGCGGCTTTGGCCACGGCCTGCAGACGCAGGCGGGCGGTGCCATCGGGCTGGCCGATGAGCTGGCCGGTTTGGGTGGCGGCAAACAGATGGGCGTCGAGAAAATCACCGCCGATCAGCGGCTCCAACCGGGCGAGGGCTTCAGCCGGCGAAAAATTTTTGGTGATATCGCGCGTGGCATGCCGCCAGACGAGCGAGAGGTGCGGGCCGGCCTGAAGCATGACGGGCCGGACGAGGAGCTGTTGCAGCGTGCCGTCCTGGCCACGGTGCCGGCTGAGGGTGAGCCGGACCAGGGAGCCGTCGTGCACGGCGGCGCGCAACAGCACAAGCAGGCGTTCGCGGGCGGGAGGTGGCACCTTAGGGGTTGAACTCCGGCAGGCGCCAGAGGGGCTCGCCCTGACGATAGGTGGCGATGATGTCGTCGGGGGTGACGCGGGACACCAGGGAGGCGATGAGATTGCGCGTGGCCCGCAGGTGGGGGTGGCGGAAGTTGAGCACCACGAAATCGGCGGGCAGCCCGGTATCCAGGCAGCCGTGACACGGGCCGCCCAGCACGGGCCGGAGATTGCTCGTGGCCATGCGCAGAATCGTCAGCGGATCCGGCCCGGTTTCGCCCTCGGATTGCTGGCGGGCGAGCCGCCAGGCAAAATCCATCTCGGCGAACAGGTTCGGGCTGTTCAGCATCACGCTGCCGGTGCCGAGCAGGAGCGGCACCGCGGCCCGCAGCAATGCCGCCAGCGGCGGGGACGCGAGACCGAGGGCGGCGTCGGCCCGCAGGGTGAGGGCGGCGGCTTTTTTGAGCCGGGCCAGCGCCGCTATGTCCTCGGGGCTGGCGCTGGTGAGGTGGGAGACGAGATGGGGGTCGAGGCCTTCCAGGAGGCGGGCAAAGTTGGGCGCGGGGCAGGGGAGCGAGCGCAGTTTCTGGCGTTCGGTGGTGAGGGCGAGAATCTCACCGCACGCCATCTCCGTCAGGCCGTCGGCCGGGTCGGCGGCGAACCCGTCCACCAGGTTGAGCAGATTGCCCAGTTCGGACCGCACCGCGCCGGAGAGCTGGGAATCACCGGCCGCGAGCTCGTTGGCCGAGGTGGGCGGACGTTCCAGGCGGCTGAAGACGATGGACTCGACCCCGGTTTGCTGCGCGGCGGCGCGCAGCATTTGCGCGGTCTCCGTGCCGGGCTCGCAAAAATCGATGTGGCGCACGATGCCGTTGCGGGCGAGGCAGAGCAGATGGCCGGCCAGGTGTTCGAACTGCTCCGGTGGCGGCATTTCGGCCAAGGTCCGGCGGGGGCCATCCGTGCGGGAGAAGGCCGCGGCGGGGGGGAGCCCGGCCGCGGCGTCGATCAGCGGGCTGTCGCCCAGCGAAGTGTGGGCATTGGTGAGGCCGGGGATGATGACGACCGCGCCGCGTTCCAGCGCGGGACAGGGCGGCCCCAGGTCGATGCCGGTGACGACCCCGCGATTCCAGGCGAAGCGCATGCAGTGGTGCGGGACCAGGTCCGGGCCGTGAAGAACGACGCATTCGCCGAGGGATGGCATGGTGGAACTAGGGGAGGTACTCGGTCGTCATCACCTCGTCCACCTTGATTTTCCCCGGCGGCAAAATGCCCAGGGTCTCAAGCTGGCCGATCTGCGTCAGAAACCGCTCGCGCGAGATCCGCCCGATCTGCCCCGGACCGTTGCCGGGGTCGCGTCCGGTGACGAGTTGGCCGTCGATGATGAGCTGGCGCGAGGCGGCCATGAATTCGTCGGTGTTGTCATGGTTGGCCGCTTTCAACGCGGTGTGGGCGGGGGCGGGGTCGCCTTCGAGGTAGTCGCGCCAGCCGCGGGCGGACGCGCGCAGAAAGGCGCGCAGTTCGGCCGGGTG
>CAIXIZ010000199.1 GCA_903919625.1 uncultured Verrucomicrobiota bacterium | reverse complement strand
GTTTTGCTACCTCCGGAATTCTGGAACGACTACGCCATGCCGGTGGGCCGCCGGCTGGCTGGCTGGTGTCCAGCCAGGCAATTTATGCCGAAGGCATGGCAGAAGGACGATCCCGCGCGTCAGCCGTGTGCGCCGGCTCCGGTTGTGCCACGGCATTGGTCCTGGACGGGGCATTGCCTGTGCTGGCTGCGCGACGGGGGGTTGTTGGCCCTGGTCTCTTTTGTCATCTGGTGGAACCTTGCCCAGATTCCACAGCTGCAGACTCGGGTTCCGGTCTCCCTCAACTGGATTGCCTATGATGTCGGGCTGGATCAGAATTACGGGGTGTTTGCGCCTGACCCGCAAATCGATGACGGGTGGTATGTTTTCTACGGCACCATGAAAAACGGCCGCACGGTCAATCTGTTCACCGGCCAGTCTCCGGCGGTACTTGACCGGCCGGATGACATCCCCGGCAGTTTTGGAGGCATTCGTTGGATGTCCTACCTGATTTTCATCTGGTCGCCTGCGGGCCATAATTTTCTGGAACCGCTGGCGCAGCACATCGGCAGGAAATGGAACCTCACGCACTCAGGTGATGAGCAACTCGCCTCGCTCGACATCATCCTCATGTCTGAGCCAACCCTGCCGGACCTGACCAAGCCGCCCCCGGAGATGCTGATGCTTTGGACGGAGTTTTTTTGACTTTGTACCGCGGCCATAACGGTGGGCCAATTCCATCCGGCTGCCGCGGCGTGGCGGGCGCAGGGCGTGGCAGTAGCGGGAACATCACCCCACTTTTTAACAACTTGTTCAACGGAATGAACTTGCCCGCCAGCGCAATCCAGCTTACATCAGTTAGATGGGCGATGCTGTCGCAACTCCTTTTCCGGTGGGCAAGGCGATCCACGGACGGGTCGAGGCGGAATTGACGCGCCTGCTCTATCGGTTGGCTGGATTTGGGTTGTTTTCCAATTTTGCCCTGGCGGCGATCATGGTCGCGGGCATCTACAGCCAATATCCGCATTCTTCCCTGATCTGGCTGGCGGTGCTGCTGACCGTGTCGATGGCGCGATTGCTGCTCAATCTCGCATTTGCGCGCCGGTATCGGGAGGATGGGGAGACCGTGCGGTGGCGGATGCTGTTTCTCATCGGCGTCGTGGCTTCCGGTTCCGTCTGGGGCGTGGCCGGCTGGGTCTTTCTTGGTTTTCCGGCCCTGTTGCCGCGCTGCCTCGTCGCGCTGATCATCGCCGGCATGAATGCCGGTGCGGCGCGTTCGCTCGCTTCCGTCCGGGGCAGCTTTTATCTCTACCTCAGCGCCACCCTGTTGCCGTGTGCCATCCGCTTTCTCACCCTCGAGGAGCCCCAGAGCTGGACGCTGGCGCTTTGCTTCGTCACCTACGCGATGTTTCTCGCGCACACGGCACGCATGCATCACCGCGACCTCAGCCGCCTGCACCGGCTGATTTTTGAGAACGACGACCTGGTGCTCACCCTCAGCGAGGCGAAGGAACGCGCCGAATCCGCCAGCTCCGCCAAGAGCGATTTTCTCGCCACGATGAGCCATGAGATCCGCACCCCCATGAACGGCATCATCGGCATGCTCCAGCTCTTGCGCGAAAACCTCGCTCGACGCCCCGCAGCGCGAGCAGCTCGAGATAGCGGCTGACTCGGCGGACAAGCTGCTGCGCGTCCTGAATGACATCCTTGACCTCACCAAGATCGAGAGTGGAAAGCTGACCCTCGAAGCCGAGATATTTGCCCCCGCCAGCGTTGCGAACGAAACAGCGGTGCTGCTGCGCGCCCCGGCCGAGGCCAAAGGCCTGCGGCTCAGCTGCAGCTTGGGCGACAATCTGCCCGCGGGGGTCATTGGCGACCCTTTCCGCCTCCGGCAGGTGTTGCTCAACCTGCTCGGCAACGCGGTCAAATTCACCGCCACCGGCAGCATCGAGCTGTCGCTCGAACAGGTGGGTGGGGATGCGAAGCTCGCCCGGCTGCGGTTTCGCGTCCGCGATACCGGCATCGGCATGGATGTGGGCACTCAGGCGCGGGTATTTGAGAAATTTACGCAGGGGGACAGTTCAACCACCCGGCGCTACGGCGGGAGCGGACTCGGGCTTAACATTTCCCAATTGCTGGTCCGTCAGATGGGGGGCGAAATCGCCTTGCACAGCATGCTGGGCAAAGGGACGGAATTTTCCTTCGAACTTCAATTTTTACTGGCTGCGCCCCTGAACAATCCAGCCGTGACACCGGCGGTATCCCGGCAATTTCACGGACATGTGCTGGTCGTCGAAGACAATGTGGTAAATCAGCGGGTGATCGAGCTGATGCTCCGGCGGGCCGGTCTGGCCGTCACCGTGGTGGACAATGGGACCGATGGGATCAGGCGTGCGGTCCATGAGCCCTGGGCCCTTATCCTGATGGATGTGCAGATGCCTGATATCGACGGGATGGAGGCCACGCGTCGCATCCGCCGCGAACTTGCCGGCCGCCCGCTCCCGGTCATCGCGCTCACGGCCAATGCCATGCCCGAAGACCGGGCCCTTTGTCGCGCGGCCGGCATGGATGATTTTCTGACCAAACCCGTTCATCAGACCGAGCTGTACGCCTGTCTTGAGCGTTGGCTGCCCAAACCGCGCAATGACGCCTGACCTTGCTGCCGGGAGACTCCACCGAGGTTCGTCCGCCGGTGATGCAGCGGCATCAACCCGTGGGCCTGGGTGCTTCATTGACGGCCCGCCGGATCGCCCAACTTGACGGAGTCCCGACGAAAATAAACGCGGAGCAGGCCTTTGATCAAAAAGTGATAAACCACCAGCGCGAGGGCCAGCCCGCCCCCCGCATAGATCACCCCTTCCATGGTGGTAGGAACCGCGGGCCGAAATACCGACCAGGTCGAACGGGCGATTTCACGGTCAAAATGACGGCCAAAGGCAAATGGCCTCGTCCAACCGCTGGCATTGCTCCAGGCCAGTTCCGCAGCAGCCAGATCATCCACCCGCTGCGAAAGATTTCGGATCACGCGGCCCGTTTGACTGGCAACCGGATCCGGATTGCCCGCGAGACGGGCAAGATATTGTTCCAACGACAGCCCGGCCTGGTGCGCCACCTGGGCAAAGTTCGCCAGCAGCCGGCGCGCTTCGTCGAGCCGCGCGACCAGTTGCTGGCGATATTGCTGCATGAATTCCGGCAGTTGGGCGCCGACAATTGCGCCAACAACTCCCAGCGCCCGGTTGAGGATTTTCTCCAGTCCGGCCAACACGCCGACGGCCAGTCGTTTCCAAAGCATGGCGCAGCATTGCACAAACACCCCAGGTCGCAAGCCAAGGCTGGTCAGACCCCGTTTAGTGGGTTAAACCGGTACGGACCTTCGCCACGGCAATGTCGCCCACATGATAATTGTGGCAAAGCAGGCAGCTGGTACCGGCGGCGCGTTCAACATGGCATTGGGCGCAGGTCGCCTGTTTCAAAGGTTGAAAGCTGCTGATGAATTTTGCCGTATCATGGTTGTCCTTGAAAGCCGCGGTATAGCTCGAATTGGTGCCACTCGCGGCCGGGGCGAGCTGGTGACAGGTCTGGCAGCCTTTTTCATCGAGCAGGCTGAAATGCGTTCCATGGGAAAATTTGGTGAATGAGTGCGTCTGGGGCGCCGGGGTATTGGCATGCCAGTTGACCAAAAGCGCAGCGGTGGGAGCGCTTTTAGCGGGGGTCGCATCCACACTGTGGCATTTCAGGCAGGTGCTGGCGCTGGAAATCTGGTCAAAAATGGTGCGCGCGGTGGTATTATTTTCGGTGGCGGCTTGCGCGGTGAGGTCCAGCCAGGCTTGGAGGAAGGCATCGCCGTGACCGGCCGGTTTATAGCGCAAAGTGTAGTCAGCGGACGAAACCTGCCAGCCACCGCCAGCGGCCCATTTTTCCGGCGCGACCGGAGTGGGGGCTTTGGGCGCTGCGGGTGTCGCAGGTTTCGCCGGTGCGGCCGGGGTGGGGCCTGAAAGAATATCATCTCCGCCCAAGATGTCGTCGGCCACCGCCGGCTTGGCCGGGGCAGGCGGTGGGGTCGCGGGTTTGGCTGGCGCAGTCAAAATGTCATCTCCGAGGATATCATCTGTGGCGGCAGGTTTGGCGGTGGTGGCAACTGGAGCAGTTGCGGAGGAAGCTGGGCTTGAAACGCCGGCCTTTGGCACGGGCGGAACGGGTTTGGTCGGAGGCAGACCGGCCCGGTGGGCGGCGACTTCGGTGAGGAGATCGGGCCACCAGCCAGGCTGGGTGAACGCCTGCATGCTCTCGGACGGGAGCTGGCCGAGTGCGGCAGGTGAAGCAGACGTGCCAAGGCGCTTTTGCAGCACCGCATGACCGGTGCTGATGAGATCGGCGATCAGTTCCTTGACGGCCCAGGCAAGCTGTTCCGCGGCAGCCAGGGTTTCCGGTTTGGCCGTCGAGAGATTGGTCAGATCAGCATCCTTGAGGGTGGCGAGGGCGGCGGCGGTCTTGGCATCGGCCGCCAGCAATTGGCGCATGAAGGGTGTAATCTCACCATCGGCATCGCCGGGCCACTGGCCGATGCCGGCGGTCTTGGCGTCGAGTGACTTTTTGTCGAGACCCGGGATGGCAAGCACCGCGATGCCTTTCGCGCCGGGCTTGATGATGGCATCGAGGTGACAGGCCGCACAGTTGGCGGCAAAGCTCTTGGTGAGCATCAGCCGGTTGTCGGGTGCGGTCGTATGACAGTCGTTACACTGGGGGGTGGCCTGGCCCGCCCTGGCGTTCTTGAAGTAATTGGTGAGATGCGCGACATGATCGAACTCAATGCGCGTCCGACGAACGTAGGGATAGCTGCCAAAATCGGGATGTCCCGAGGCAAAGCTCTCAAATTTTTTGGCATGGCAGACCTGGCAGCTCGCGTCGGCGATTTTTTTCAGGTCGGCATCGCGCCCATGGTGCTCGCGATGGCAGGTGGCGCAGGCGAGTTGGTTGGCAGAATCCGTGGGGACAATTTCACCATCCTCACCAGACGGCGGGGCGGGATGACCGGAGATTTTTTTGGTCAGGCTGCTGAGCGTGGCCGGCGCGAGATTGTGCGCCAGCCCGGACTGCGGCCCCAAGTTGTGGCACTTGGCGCAGAGTTGTGAATCGGAATGAACACTGCCTTCGGCCAATGCGCCCTTGAACCAATCCTGGGAGGAAAATTGCGCGGCAGTGTGGCAGAGGGCGCAATTGGCCGCTCCGGCGGCGTGCGGGGCGGTCAAGGGACCGGGATTGAAGAAAGTATCGCGACGGGGATGACCGAGGGCGACGAAAAGTCCGCCGAGTGTGAGAGCGGACATCAGCAAAACCGTCATCCGGCGACGGGCGCGGACGCTGCGACGGGGCGTGCAGGGCGGGATCGATCGGCAGCAGGTTCCGTCGGGCAGCGGACCATCGGGGCATTTGCCACCGCGAGAATCCGGACGGGTGCAGGACCAGCGGGCGCCATCCTTGCGCGGCTGACATTCGGCTTTGGTCCGACATTTGCCCTTGAGATCGGGGCCGAGGGGGCAGGCTTCGCCGCATTCCTTACGGCCGCAAACCCACTCCTGGTCGGGGCGCTCGTAAGTGCTGGATTTGAAATCGAATGGCTGGAGGCGTTTCATGGCGGATCAGCGGAGGCCACCGGCAAAGTAAAAGACATACAGTCCGTGAAAGGCACCGAGGAGCAACAGGCTGGCGGTGAGCGGGATATGCACGAAGAGCCAGTATTTAAGCAAACCCTGTCCGGCGAGTTGGAAATCAAGATTCTCCTTGGCGTGAAGGCACTCGGTGAGTTCGGCCAGGATGGCGTGTTCCCGTTCGTTGGTATAACGCTCCAGCAGGCGGATCTCGCCCAGGATGCCCTTCAATGGGGCCTGCCCCCGCGTGAGATAGTGGAAAAAATTACGCGGCCGGTCAAAGTACCGCTTGAGTTGCGCAGCGTAAAAGTCGGCAATGGTGCAGGATTTGGTTTCCTCGACGCTTTTCAGGACAATGGCCTCGACATCGCGCTGCAGTTTTGCCCGCAGGGCGGGGATGCGTTCGTAGATGACATTCTCGCCGTGGTGGGTCAGACGCGAGGGCAGGGTGCGGGAGAGAAACAGACCGACCACCCCACTGAGTGCCACCAGGGAAAATACGCTGGCCAGCAGCACCTCAAACGGACCATCCGGCCAACGAAAGCCGATATGGAGGAGAAAAAGTAAAATCGAAAACCACCCAAAATAGATATGAAACTGGGTCCAGGTCGCGGCACGTAACAAAGGCAGGAAGGGGAGCTTTTTCCGGGCATTGAACAGCGCGAGGGCGAGACAGGTGAGAAAGAGCGCCAACCCGGTGGCGATGGCGGTATGGTGCAGCGAGGTGGCCAGATGGCGTTGCCACGTCCAGGCCCCAACCCCGGCCAGCGCGAGCAGGCCGGTGCGAAGCAAAATGCGGCGGTGGGAGGTGGTCAGCGTTGCAGCCATGCGGCGAGGGTGTCAGTGTCGCGAATGTTGAGACGGGCGAGGGCATCGTGCGGGCAGGCGCGCACGCACGCCGGTCCGGCGGGCTGTTCCAGACAGAGATCACACTTGGCGGCCTTGGTGACCGGGCGCTTTTCCTGATCGAGGAGCGGTTCCCCGCGTGCGTCGCGGATTTCGACCATCTGGATATTGTTGTAGGGGCAACTGTTCGCGCAGGTCGAGCAGCCGATGCAG
The DNA here is from genome assembly GCA_903919625.1 of uncultured Verrucomicrobiota bacterium. Classification (GTDB taxonomy): domain Bacteria; phylum Verrucomicrobiota; class Verrucomicrobiia; order Opitutales; family Opitutaceae; genus CAIYUN01. The sequence goes on along the minus strand of CAIXIZ010000199.1, from coordinate 10,579 downwards.
GTGGTGTCGTTGATGACGACCTGGCCGCCGGCGGCGTCGCGCGAAATGGCCCCGGTCGGGCAGCCAATCATGCAAACCGGATCGAGGCAATGCATGCAGGCATTGGCGACCATGTACGAACCGAGCTGCTGGCCATGCCGGACGAACCGGGGGTTGTTGTCATGGCTGGCGGCACAGGCCCGGACGCAGTCATCACAGCGGGTGCAACGCTCCAGATCAATCAGCATGGTGGCACGACCGTTGATAAAACGGTTGTCGACCAGAAATTCCACGAAATCGGTGGGCAGTTTGCCGCTCACCTGCTCCAAAGGGGAGATGAGGTTTTCCGCCTCATGCTTCGTTTCGATCAAGGCGGGCAGATCTTCGGCGGCAATTTTCGGGAGCACGTATTGCTCGACCACGGCGGTGGGCACGACCAGCACATCCACATAGCCGAGCGCGCGAAGCGTATAGCGGAGGGAGACGCTTTCCTTGCTGCGCCAGTTGTGTGCGATTTCCTTGAAGCCAAACATCTGGCCGCGCGCGAGGTAACTGGCGGTGCGTTCGCCATGGTTGTATTTCTGGCTCAGCCGGGCAAAGCCGGCGCGGATGAGGATCAGGCCGTTGGCATACTGGCCCTGCTCGGCGATGACCGGCTCGCCCCGTAGCCGCTCGATCGGGTTGGTGTCGCGATTTTTTTTATAATCCGTATGCCAGTCGAAGCCGCCGTAAGTCTCGAAGCGGGTCTGGTCGGCGACGAGCTTCAGCTCTTCCGGCGACAGATCCTTGAAATACTCCGTCTCGCGCAGGTGGTTCTCGAGGGAATATTTCCGGTAATTGGTATCGACGAATTTTTTGATCTCCGGCGCCCGCAGCCGCAGTTCCCGCAACCCCTGCCAACGGATTTCCAGGAGTTCGCTGGCCTCGTCGGCAAAAATGGTCGCCGTCCGCGGCGTGCGGCCCAGCGCGGCAATTTCGCCAAAAAACAAACCGGCCGAGAGCGTGGCGGTGCCGCCTTTAAGCACGGCGGGGACGTCGGAAAGGAAGATCCCCGCGGGCTTGGCTTCCGTCGCCCGGCCGAAAGGGTTGCGCGAAGTGGCCGGGACCGGGAGCGGTGAGGTGGTGTCACCCCGCCGGGTACCGGCGCGGGCAGCCTGGTAGCGGGCGGTGTCGCGGACTTCGGGAAAAGGCGGATTGCGCCAGAGCTGACTGACCGTCTCGAAAAAATTCTTCTTGCGCGATTCGCGACGGCCAAGCAACGCGGCCGGAATGGCATCTTTGCCGAGCGTGACCTTCACGGAGCCACGGATGATGAAAAACGCCGAGTTCCCATAGTCACCTTCGCGGACGATAATCTCCCCTTTGCGGAATGAACGCAGGCTGGTGTCATTGAGCAAGATGTCGCGTAAGGGCGTGCTCTTGGGAAACTGGCTGGCATCGATGCGACTGAATGGCGGGATAGAAAGCACGCGATCCACCGCGTCCGCGTCCATCTTGTCGTCAAAAGGCACATCCCACCGCTGTGGGCGGGAGATAGTCGCGGTGATTTCGGCCATGGTTTGTGGATGTGGGCGGGCGGGCCGGGTGCAGCCGGCAGAGGGACAGGTTAAGGCGCCGTGAATGGCGTGCCTTGGTAGGCCGTCGGAAGCAGTGAGTCGAGGGCAGCGAGGTCAGCTCCCTTGTAGGTATCGCTAACCTTTTGCCCGAGATCGGAGATTGCTTTAGCTGCGGCCACCAACTGTTCCTTATTGTTGAGCTTAAGGGCGGCCCCATCGGCTGCGGCCGCGATGGCCTTGATCTCGTCCTTGGGCACCAACTCGGCGATTTTCTTCAGCTCGGCCTTGGCCGCCTGGGCGCGCCGGGCCATGGATTTGGCATAGTTCGCGTTTTCCGTGGCCTCGGCCACCCCGCGCAAGCTGTATTCCAGGTCCACGATGCGGCCCACCAGATAGAGCATGCGTTTGCGCTCGGGGGTGGCCTCGGCATTGGCTTTGCCGTTCAGGAAGTGGTGGCGCACCTCGCCCTGGGTCCACGCAACCAGTTCAATCGGGCTGCCGGCCTGATGTCCGCCTGTGTTGACGAGTTTCTCGTTGGGAATCGTGTGACACTGAAAGCAATTGGAGGCGAGACGGTAAAGATTGGTGGGCGGGATGAAACCCAGTTTTTCGGCGTCAGCAAAATGGTTGGGGTTGGTTTTGTCATTGTGCACCTTCACCCAGTCGGTGCCGACGCCGTGGCACAGCTCGCAGGAAACCCCGGCGATGGTCTTGGTCGCACCTGGCGCACCTTGGGTGGTATAGTGGCAGGTGACACAGATCCCCTCGTTTTTGATGTTGGCGATGTCGAGCTTGCTGGCGATGTCCTTGGCTTCGGGGCGGCGGTGCAACTCGTCGAAAGTCTTATAATGCTTCATTTCCTGCCATGCCGCCCCTTCCAGCTTGTGGCAGGCGATACAGGCGTCGGGGCCGGTTATTTTGGCCGGGTCTACCGAAGGAGGTGCGGCGCGAAGCGACGCAGCAAGGGCCAGAAATGCCAGGACGGACAGGGCAGGGGAGTGGGCGTGGCGGAATGACATAAGAAGGTTGAAACGTTATTGGCGGAAACTTTCCGGAAAATGCAACCGCTTTATGACTATTTTTTTTACCCAGCCCAGCAGATCATCGGCCAAGAATCCGCCCATGAATGCAAGTTTGCCCTTTTGCTCACGACAGCTACCTGATTCCGGATCAGAATGGCGGAAACGACCAGCACCCATTATCACCGGCACACCGGCATCTGTCCACCGGCGCGTGGAGCGGTAATCGCCAGCCTGCTGGCGGGGTCGGCTTCTTCCGTTTGGCTGGTCGTGGCCGAAGACGCGCCGGCCGCCGAGCAACTGGCCGAGGATATCATGCTTTTCGCCGGAACCCAATCGGGTCCGGCGGTGCCGGAGACACAGGTCTTTCCCGAATCGCTGGCCGACAGCCGCGACATGCGCGAGGCATTCGCCGCCTCGGCCGCCCGCATGACAGTTTTGGCCCGGCTCCGGTCGGCCATGACGGATCCCGCGAAGCCAGGCATCGGGAGCATGGATCGCCCGACCGAGGCATCAGCTCTGCGGGCAGGTCCGCCCCACGCCCTGCTGATCGTGACGACTCCGGCCGCATTGCTCCAACCGGTGCCGGCCCCGGCCGCCGCCGCCAAGGCTGAGCTGACATTGGCGCGCGGTCAGGTGCAGCCGTTTGCCGGATTGCTGGAGCAGCTGCGGGCGCTGGATTATGACGCCGAGGCCGTCTGTGAGTCGCCCGGCCACTACTCCATCCGGGGAGGCATCATAGATGTTTATCCGGTGACCGCCATCCAGCCGTATCGGCTCGATTTTTTTGGAGACACCATCGAGGACATCCGTCTCTTCGATCCGGTCACCCAACGTTCGGGTGCCTCCGTGGAACGAATCATGCTGGCAGCGTCGCCCCGCATCCGGCTTGCGACTGCGGCGGCCGGGCTGGCCGATTATCTGCCGGCCGACACCCGTCTCGTGCTGATCGAACCCGCGGCGCTGATGGAGGAATTCGGGCCGCCCACCGACGGAATGGAAGGATGGGATCGGCTGCGGCAGCGCTGTGCGGCGGTGATTGGCCTGGGTGAACTGGACGAAGCGGCCCCGCGGTTCGCCGGTGCTGACGTGGAGGCGAAAACCTGGGACACCGAGAGCCTGGGGCACCATCGCCGTTATCCCAAGGATGCGCTGATCGCACAGGAAAGGCTGCAATTTGAGGAAGATGCCCGCCGGGAGTTTTTACAGCAGCTGGCGGCCTGGAACCGGGCCGGGTACGCCATCATCATGGTGACGGCACGGGATGGCGAGGCGCAGCGGGCGAAAGAAATTCTCGCCGCCAGTCAGTCGTCAAAGGACCTGCGCCTGCATTATCTACGCGGCACCCTGAACGAGGGCTTTAAACTCAGGTTCCCGCCCGGTGACTCCTCCGGCTGGCCGGCCATGGGGGGCGGACCCGCCCAATCCGTCAGACGCTCCCCCAAAAAAAACGCCCCTGGGTCAAGGACGGCACCCACCGGTCTTGTCGTGGTCACGGAGACGGAAATCTTTGGCCGCACCCGGCCGCGACGCGCCGCCGCCCCGCGGGCGGTGGCCGCCGCCCCGCGGGCCCAGGTGGACCAGCTCCTCGATTTTTCCGAACTGGCGGAAGGAGATTATGTCGTGCATCTCCAGCATGGGGTCGCGCACTTTCGCGGGCTCACGAAACTCGATGCCACCGACGGCCCGCGCGAGGTCATCTCGTTGGAATTCGACGACGGCGTGACCCTGCATGTCCCGCTGACCGAATCACACCTGGTGTCGCGTTACGTCGGCCTGGGCCGGATCCGGCCGCAGCTTGGGCGCATCGGCTCCGGCCGGTGGGAAAAAGTCCGCGCCGCCGCCGAACGGGCCACCCTGGATCTCGCCGCCGAGCTCCTGCGCGTGCAGGCCGCCCGGGAGGCGCAGCCGGGGCACGCCCTTCCGCCCGACCAGGAATGGCAGCACGAATTTGAAGCCGCCTTTCCCTTTGCTGAGACGCCCGACCAGCTCCGCGCCATTGCCGAGACCAAGGCCGACCTCGAACGATCGCGGCCGATGGACCGGCTCATTTGCGGCGACGTGGGCTTTGGGAAAACCGAGGTGGCCATCCGGGCCGCTTTCAAGGTCGCCCAGGCCGGCCGGCAGGTTGCCCTGCTGGTGCCGACCACCGTGCTGGCCCAGCAGCATCTGAACACCTTCCGGGAACGCATGGCCGGCTATCCGCTGGTGGTCGAACTGCTCAGCCGCTTCCGCACCCCGGCGGAGCAGAAAAAAATCCTGGCCGCCACGGGCGCCGGCCAGGTGGACATACTGATCGGCACCCACCGGCTGCTCCAGCACGACGTCACATTCCGCGAGCTTGGCCTCGTGATCGTGGATGAGGAACAGCGCTTTGGCGTCCGCCACAAGGAGGCGTTGAAGCAACTGCGTGCATCCGTGGATGTGCTGTCGATGAGTGCGACCCCCATCCCCCGCACCCTCTATTTTGCCCTCACCGGAGCACGGGACCTCAGTGTCATCGAAACGCCGCCCGCCAACCGCCATCCCATCCAGACCATCGTCAAAACCTATGACGAGGCCGTCGTCGTGGATGCCGTCCGGCATGAGCTGCGCCGCGGCGGCCAGGTGTTTTACCTGCACAACCGGGTGGCAAGCATCGCCGGCGTCGCCGCCCGGCTCCGCGAGCTGCTGCCGGGCGTCCGCATCGCCGTCGGTCACGGTCAGATGGCCGCGGCCGAGCTCGAGCAGGTGATGACGGAGTTTGTGGCCGGGCAGTCCCAGGTGCTCGTCTGCACCACCATCATCGAAAGCGGCCTCGACATTCCAAACTGCAACACCCTCATCATCGAGGGGGCGGACCGTTTTGGTCTCGCGCAGCTCTATCAGCTGCGCGGGCGGGTCGGACGGTTCAAACACCAGGCCTATGCCTACTTGCTGCTCCACCGGCAGACGCCGTTGCTCTCCGCCGCCCGGGAACGCTTCAGTGCGTTACGGACGTATACGCAACCCGGGGCGGGTTTCCGCATTGCCATGCGTGACCTCGAGCTGCGCGGAGCGGGCAATCTGCTCGGCCCGGAGCAAAGCGGCCACATTGTCGGCGTGGGGTTTGAGCTTTATTGCCAGCTGCTCCGGCAATCAGTCGCCCGGCTCAAAGGGGATGCAAATGCCGCCACGATCCGGGCGAGTGTGAAGCTCGATTTCGTCCAGCTGGGGGAAGGCGGTGCGGCAGCGGGACGGGGACGGCATGAGGACAGTTACACCGCCTTGCGCGACGCGGAGCAGCTGGCCGGTGGCGCGGGCGACGGGGGGGCCATCGCGGCGCGCCTGCCGCCCGCCTGGCTGGCCGAAACCCGGCTGCGCCTCGATTTTTACCGCCGGCTCGCCCTGGTGGGATCCGTGGATGGGCTGCGTCAGATTGAACACGACCTGCGCGATCGTTTCGGCGCATTCGGCGATGAAGTGCGGGCATTGCTGCTGATCACCGAAATTCGGCTGCGCGCGGAACAAAAGGGGCTGATCTCCGTCGAAACCGACGCCGGCCGTCTGAAATGCCGGCGGGCGGGCGGGCAGCGCGACAACTGGGTGCAGTATGGCGCCCGGTTTCCGAGGTTGACCGCCGCCCGCCCGCTTCTACGGTTGGCGGAAATTATCACCTTTTTGAAACACTTGCCCGCCCCTTCCGCATGACGCACCGCCGCCTTTGTCTTTATTTGATCTTCGCTGCCGCCGGGGTGATTCCGCTGGCCGCCCAGTCCGCCGACGCCGGATCCACTCCGGTATTTGACGGGGACGCCATCGCCGCCCGGGTGGAGGATCAAATCATCACCATTGAAGATCTGCGGTGGGAAATTTATCCCCGGCAACGGGCGCTGCAGGCCCGGGCGCACAGCCAGCAGGAGTTTGACGAGATGATGGCGGCCCTGCGCTCTGAGATCTTGGACGACATGATCAACCGCGTGCTCGCGGTAAAAGAATTTAACAAGGATGGCAAACGTCATGTGCCGACCAGCCTGATCGACAATGCCGTGGCGGAAGAACTGCTGGGCGACCCCTACAATGGCGACCGCGCCCTGTTTCTCAAGGCGCTGCGGAACAAGGGGCTCAATATGATCGATCATCGGAAGAAGATCGAGGAGGAAATCATTTACAACTATATGCGCGGTCAGCTGCGCAAAAGCATGAGCGTCGTCAGTCCGGCGCGGGTCGAGGCCTACTATGCCGAAAACTCCAAAAGATTCTTCCGCGACGAGGCGGTCCATATGCGGCTCATTTCGTTCAATCGCGGGGAAGGCGAGACCGACGCCCGGCTGCTGGCCCGTGCCCAGCCGGTGCTGACCCGCCTGCAGGCCGGGGAGAAGTTCGAGACCCTCGCCCGCGAGGCAAGTGAGGACAACAAAAAGGCCAAAGGCGGCGACTGGGGCTGGCAGAAACGAACCGACCTCAAGCCAGAATTTGGGGATCCGCTCTTCAAGCTTGAGAAAGGCCACACCAGCGACCCCATTGTCACCACCAGCGGCTGCTACCTCCTCTTCGCCGAAGACCACAAGCTCGCCGGCATCGCACCGCTGGCGGAGGTGAACGGGGAGATTGAAAACATCCTCGCCGAGCAAAGCGCCCGTGAGGCCGAGGCCCAATGGGTCAAGCGGCTTCGCGCCAACGCGTACATCATCATTTACTGACCCCATCACCCACCATGAAACGCATCACTGCACTGTTCCTCCTTTATTCCTTTGCCATGGGGTTTGCCCTCACTGGCACCGCGGTGGCGGCCGGCCAACCGCTCATTGTCGGCTTCGCCCAGACCGGCGCCGAGAGCGCGTGGCGCACGGCCAACACGAAATCCATGAAGGATGAGGCGGCCAAACGCGGAATTACCCTCAAATTCTCCGACGGACAGGGCAAACAGGAGAACCAGCTCAGCGCCGTCAAAAACTTCATCGCCCAGCACGTCGACGCCATTGTCATCGCCCCGGTCGTGGAAACCGGCTGGGGTCCGGTGCTGAAGGAGGCCCGCGATGCCAAAATTCCGGTGATCATCTCCGACCGCACCGTCAAGGTGGACGACGATTCCCTTTACGCCTGTTTTGTCGGCTCCGATTTCAAGACGGAGGGCAAGCTGGTCGCCGACTGGCTGGTGAAGCAGACCGGCGGCAAAGGGCGCATCCTCGAACTGCAAGGCACGCCCGGCTCCGCCCCGGCCAACGACCGGCATAGTGCCTTCGCCAACGCCATTGCCACCACCGGTCTCAAAATCATCGATTCCCAAAGCGGTGATTTCCGCCGGGACAACGGCAAACAGGTGATGGAAGCTTTCCTGAAGAAATATAAGAAAGGCGATTTCGACATCGTCTATGCGCACAACGATGACATGGCCCTCGGCGCCATCCAGGCCATCGAGGATGCGGGGCTCAAACCCGGCAAGGATGTGCTGGTGGTCTCGATTGATGGGCTGAAGGAAGCCGTGCAGGCCATCGTGGACGGAAAAATCAACTGTGTGGTGGAGTGCAATCCGCTGGCCGGTCCGGTGGTGTATGATGCCGTCCAAAAGGTGGTGGCCGGGCAGCCGGTCCCGCGCATCAGCTATAACAAGGATGAGCTGTTCGACGCCACCAATGCCAAAGCCGCGGTGTCCACCCGCCAATATTGAGGCGGGCGGAGCGTTGCGCCTGACGCCCTTGCATTATTCGCCGCGGTTTGAAGTCAAGCCACCTCCCTTCCGGACCATTCCGACGCACTGTTGTGACCGAACCGTTGCTTACGCTGCAGGGCATTGGAAAAAAATTCCCCGGAGTGGTCGCACTCGACGGGGTGGACTTTGCGGTGCGGGCGGGTGAAATCCATGCGCTCCTGGGGGAAAATGGCGCGGGAAAATCCACCCTGATCAAGGTCCTTACCGGGGTGTACCCGCCCGACGCGGGCCGGATGCAATTTGCCGGCCAGCTGATCCGTCCCGCCTCGCCCAAGGAGGCCGAACGTCACGGGATCAGCACGGTTTATCAGGAGGTGAATCTCATTCCCTCGCTTTCCGTGGCCGAAAACATCGGCCTGGGCCGGCAGCCGGGAAAATTTGGCCTGCTAAACTGGCCGGCGTTGCGCCGCCATGCCCGCGAGGCACTGGCCCGGTTGGAAATATCCTGTGATGTGGACACCGAACTTGGATTGCTCCCGTTGGCCATCCAGCAAATGGTCGCCATTGCGCGGGCCCTCGACCTGCAGGCGAAGCTCCTCATCCTCGACGAGCCGACGGCCAGCCTCGACGAACAGGAGGTCGCGGAACTGTTCAAAGTCATGCGGCAGTTGCGCGCGCGCGGGCTGGGCATTGTGTTCGTCACGCACTTTCTTGATCAGGTATATGCTGTCAGCGACCGTCTGACGGTGCTGCGCAATGGCGCTCTGGTGGGCGAATACGTCACCGCCGAAATGCCCCGTTTAGCGCTAGTGGGCAGGATGCTCGGCCGCGAACTCGCCACCCCCGGGCACACGGCGCCAACGCCACCCTCTGCCACGGCGGAGGCAGACGCTTCGCCGGGGCGGAGCCAGGCTCCGCTGCTCGAGGCGCACAACCTGTCCCGTCGCGGCGGGTTGCACCCGCTGGATCTGACCCTCGTCCGCGGCGAAGTCACCGGCCTGGCCGGGCTGCTGGGCTCGGGCCGCACCGAGACCGCCCGCCTGCTTTTCGGTCTCGATCCGACCGACAGCGGGCAGATCAAAATGGATGGCCGGGAAGTCAGGCTGGGGTCGCCCCGGGCCGCCGTGCGCCATGGCCTGGCCTTCTGTTCGGAGGATCGGAAGACCGAGGGCATTTTGCCCAACCTGTCGGTGCGCGAAAATCTCCTGCTCGCCCTGCAGGCGAAACGCGGCGCCTGGCAGACATTGTCTGGCGCGGAACAGGACAGGCTGTGCGCGCACTATATTGCCGCGCTGCGCATCAAGACGCCGGGGCCGGAGACCCCCGTCAAAAACCTCTCCGGCGGCAACCAGCAAAAGGTGCTGCTCGCCCGGTGGCTGGTCACCCAGCCGGCCTTGATCATTCTGGACGAACCGACGCGGGGCATCGACATCGGGGCGAAAGCCGAGATCGAACAGCTCGTCGCGAAGCTGCGGGCCGACGGGCTGGCCGTGCTGTTCATCTCCTCGGAGATCGAGGAAGTCGTGCGCAACTGCTCCCGCATCACGGTGCTGCGCGAGCGGCGCAAGGTCGCTGAGCTGGTCGGAACTGAGATCGGGTTGCCCCGCCTCATGCAGGCGATGGCCGGCGGTCACCAGCCCCATGAGTAATGCGCGCCCCACTTTCTGGCGGCGTTCGCCGGCCGTCTGGCCACTGGTCGGACTGTTGCTGTTGTTCGCGGTGAATGTGGCGGATGGCTATTTGCATGACCGGAACTTTCTCGCGGTCACCCTGCACGACGGCCGGCTGGTCAGCCCAGTCATCGATATTTTCAAAAACGGCAGCTACGGGCTGGTGCTGGCCTTGGGCATGACGTTGGTGATCGCCACGGGCGGCATCGACTTGTCCGTCGGTGCGGTGATGGCGGTCGTGGGTGGGACCGCCGCGACCCTGCTGGCCGGAGGCGGGCATTCGCCGGTATTCGTAGTGACGATTTCCCTGGCTGCGGCGCTGGTCTGCGGACTCGTCAACGGGCTGCTGGTGGCCGGTGCGCGGATCCAGCCGATCGTGGCGACGCTGACGCTGATGGTGGCCGGGCGCGGGCTGGCCCAGCTCGTCACGGGGGGCAATGTCGTCATCGTCAACAATGCGGCATTTGAATTTTTGGGGCGTGGCCATGTGGCGGGACTGCCCTTTGCCCCCCTGCTGGTGTCGTCGCTCTATCTGGTGGTCTGGGCCTGGCTGCGCGGCAGCGCCGCCGGTTTGTTTTTTGAAGCGGTGGGCGACAACGCGACGGCGAGCCGGTTTGCGGGCCTGGCCACCGGGCGCATCCGTTGCCTGGCCTACCTCACCTGCGGCCTGTGCGCCGGAATTGCCGGGCTGATCAAGACGGCGGATGTCGGCTCCGCCGACCCCTTCAAAATGGGCGATACGAT
>CAIXIZ010000198.1 GCA_903919625.1 uncultured Verrucomicrobiota bacterium | reverse complement strand
TGGAGCCGGCGATGGGATTCGAACCCGCAACCGCCTGTTTACAAAACAGGTGCTCTACCATTGAGCTACGCCGGCAAAAATTGAAACGCAGGCCGTCCCGGCCACCAAAGGCGTTCACCTTGAAGGGCCTTGGGATGGAAGGATGCGAAAACACGCCGCCAGCGCGGCAGGAGGAGGAAGAAAGAACAACGGCGGCAACCCGCCAGCCGCGCACTCAGGCTCACTCTGCCAGCAGGGACAAGCGAAAAATTGGCGGCCACTTCCCGTCCCTGCCCTGGTTCTTCCTGACTGGCGGAGACACGGCAGCCGGAGATGTGCCGCTGGAGCGGGTCAATTTGGTTTTTCATTGTATGCCGGGCATAGTAGCCGTGCTCGCTGAGGCCGGATCCGGGTCGACGCCCCCCGGCCACACTGTGGGTGGAGCGCGTTGTCCCTAACGCGCTGAACCGGTTGAGACAACCGGTTCCACCTGGTTTCCGCGCGGAGCAACAATTGTCTGCCATGCCCCGGAGCTTGCTCCGGGGACCTTTACTTTGCTCACCATCCTGAGCCCTCCCGGTTTGACACCCAGACTGTTTTGATGCAGTTTCGCCCGATGACATTGGGCCGCCCCACCTCTGCCATGTCCCTCCGGCACCTCTGGCTGGTCGTCGGATTCGCGTTTGTTCTGCTCGTCCCGCTTTTGGCCAGCCAGACCGCCTCACGTACCTGGACTTCCACTGACGGGAAGCAGATTCAGGGTGAGCTGGTTGAAGCCGGCGACAAAGAAATCCGCATCCGGCGGAAAGCCGATGACCGCACGGTCGCCATTCCGCTGGAACAACTGTCGGCTGATAATCAGCAGCTCATTAAATCCATAGTGAGAGAAAAGTGGCAGGACTCCGGACTCAAGGAAGGCCCGTTTGCGGCCAAAATCACCGGCAAATACGAGAAGGGCGTTTCCCAGGGCGGCTTGAATTACCAGCTCTTCGGCAAGCCAGCGTGGGATGGCAAAAAGCGCTATCCGCTGCTCATCTGGCTGCACGGCTCCGGGGCCAGCGGGACCGACAACGAGGCGCAGATGGGCGAGATTACGAAATTTTTTGCTTCAAGCAGAGGCCAATCCTCCGCACGCACAGGCCCGACGGCCAATCCGTTTTTCGTCCTCGCCCCGCAAAGCCCGTCAGCGCAAATCGGCTGGGACGGCAAGGGGGGCTCCGACGTCATGGCACTCATCGCCGAGCTCATGGATCACCTGCCTGTGGATAGCGACCGGGTTTATCTGACTGGCATCTCCATGGGTGGATTTGGCACCTTCAGCCTCGCAGCCCGGCATCCCGACATTTTTGCCGCCGCAGTGCCCTTGGCCGGCGGCGGCGATCCCGGGCAGGTGGCCGCGCTCGTGTCCCTGCCGCTGTGGATTTTTCACGGCGAAAAAGACCCCACGGTGCCGGTGCAGTCCTCCCGGAGCATGTTTCAGGCGATCAAGGACGCCGGCGGCAAGCTGGCGGTCTACACCGAGTTACCCGGCGAAGGCCACGACATTGCGCATGTCTATTCCGACCCCGAGCTGATGCGGTGGCTGTTCACGCAAAAACGGAGCCAACTGGCGGCCTCCAATGCACCGACCACCAGCCCCACCAGAGGAAACACGGCAATGCCCAACAACTCCGGCTCCTACCTCATCACGACCTTCGCGGGGCCGGAACCGGAGACAAAGCCATCCGCTCCGACTTTTCGTCCTCCAGATGCCGGGCCTTATTTGTTTCCGCCAAGTGGACCATATTCTTTGCATGTGCCTTTGGCGGAAAAGCCATCGACCATCCAGACGGAACTGCCTCTTGCCAGCTACGCCAACGGAACCGGCGACGCCGTCCGGTTTAATTCGCCCCGCAGCCTGGCGGTGGATGCCGCCGACAACGTCTTTGTCACGGATTATTTCAATGATTGCATCCGTAAAATCACCTCCGCCGGCGTGGTGACGACCTGGGCCGGCATGGCCGGCGAGCCCGGCTACACGGACGGCCCGCGTCGCACTGCGCAGTTTGCCCATCCCGCCGGCATCGCCGTGGACGAAGCGGGCAACCTCTATGTGGCAGACTCGGGTAACCAGGTGATTCGGAAGATCTCGTCGGAAGGTGAAGTGACGACACTAGCCGGAAATCCCGTGTATTATCCAAAAATCCAGCCGAACTCGCAGGCTCCCGGACCGCCAAACCCAAACTTCCGAACGGGTGCAGTAGGCGGATACGCCGACGGAACCGGACGGGGTGCACGATTTTTAATGCCGCGGGGCCTGGCGGTGGACAGCAAGGGTAATGTCTATGTGGCCGACATGGGAAACCATGCGATCCGTAAAATCACCCCGGCTGGGGCCGTGACGACATTCGCCGGAAATCCTCCGCAAGCTGGGAATCAGATGATACGGGAATATGAACTCTTTGCCGCTTATCGGGACTTGGGCGACTTCGCCGACGGGCAGGGTCGTGCGGCCCGCTTCTGGCAACCACAGGGTGTGGCGGTGGACAAGGCGGACAACGTCTATGTGGCCGACACCGGCAACCAGGCGATCCGAATGATCACGCCCGACAGGACGGTGACCACGCTGGCCGGGAACACCAAGATCGTGAACCGGGGCGTTCAACAGGTTGACTATCCCAATGGTTATCATGGTCCGATTGATACTTGGGTAGTTGACCCCGGTTACCTCGACGGGATGGGCACCAAAGCCCGGTTTTACGACCCCACCGGAGTGGCGGTGGACAACGCGGGCAACCTCTACGTTGCTGACAGCGGGAACCTGGCGATCAGGAAAATTACACCCGACCATACGGTGACTACGCTGGCGGGAAATCCTGATCCGAAGAAAACTTCGAGGGGACAGACAGATCCGCACTATGTGCTGCTGCCGCCTGGCAATCGCGCCTTTGCCTATGTGAACGGCGACGGAAATGTCGCCCGCTTTTTGCGTCCCAGCGCCCTGGCCGTCGACGCCAACGGTGCCCTTTATGTGACCGACTCGAACGCGATCAGAAAAGGCGTGCCGACCGCGCCACCAACCGCAAACAAAAACCCGGGCTACGCCAGCAAGGCAACGCAGCAACCCGCACCGCCGCCTGATCCGTAATCCCGCGGCCCATTTCCGTAAACGCGCTTGCGATTTGCCGCGGCCAAGGCACGCTGGCCGCAGACCGTCCCCATGTTCACCCCGCCTTTAATGCTGCGCGCGTCCGGGCTGTTGGCCGGACTGGTGCTGGGCATGTCCGGACTGCGGGCGCAACTCGCGATCACGCCCCCCACTTCGTCCGGTCCGGCGCCCCCCCGGGCTGCGCCACCCCCACGTCCTCCAGCCGAGCCAGCCAAGCCCGAAAAGCTGACCCCGTTTGCGCAAGAGGCAATGTATCGCGATGCCGTGAACGCCTTCAACGCCGGCAACTATGACCGCTGTGCCGGGCTGTGCCAGCAGATCATCAGCCGCGCCGCCCCGGGCTCGGAGCCGATGCTGGACCGGGTGCATTTCACGCTCGCCGCCGCGCTGCTGCGCAAGGGCGACAACCCCGCCGCCATCCCGGCCCTGCGCCAATATCTCGAAGCCTACTCCAGCCAGGCCGACGAGGCCCGGCTCGCCCTGGCCCAGGCGCTGCTCGCCGTCCATCAGACCGAGGCGGCATTGACCGAAATCAGGAAGCTCCTCGACGACGCCCCTGGCCTGGACGACCAGAGCGCAACGCTCACCTTGGCGCTGGCCGCCGCCGACACGCTCCTGCAGGCCGGGCAGGCCGCCCAAACCCTCGAGTTTCTCCAAAGCCTGCCCACGGGGGAACAGCTGCTGCAACGCCAGCGCCAGCGCGTCACCGATCTCACGGAGGCGTACAACGCGCCCGCCAATGTGCTGATTCGCGAACCCCTGGCCGCCAAACTCAGCTCCGCCAAGGCCGCCCTGACCAGGATGCAAAATGAGGAAACGCTCGAGCTGCCCCGTTACCTGCGCCTGGGCGGCGTCTTTCTCAAGCTCGACCGTCCCTGGGAGGCCGTGGTCGTTTACCGTGACCTGTTGCAGCGCTTTCCGGCCGCCTCCGACCAGGTCTTTGCGGTGCAGGGACTCGCGCTGGCCTGGCAGGATGCCGGCCGGGCCGAGGAGGCGATGCTACTCTGCCGCCGGTTTCTGGCCGAGTTCCGCACCCACCCGCTCGCGCCGGAGATGACCGAGATCGGTGGCCGGCTGGCCCTGCGGCTCGGCCGCAATGCCGATGCCCTCGCCTTTTACACCTTTGCCGCCGACGCCGCGCGAAAAAAATCCAAATCCGCCCTCCTCTCGCGCTCGCTGCTGGCGCTCGCCGACCTCAAGTTTGCCACCGGCGACCAGGGCGGTGCGCGGGCCGACTGCGAAAGCTACCTGCGCGATTTCCCCGCCGGTGAAGAGCGGGAAAAGATGTCCTACCTCGCCGCGCTCACCTTCATGGCGGCCCACGACTACGACCGCGCCGAACCGGCCATCAAAGGCTTTCTGGGCAAATTTCCTCAGAGTTCCCAGCGGGCCGACGCCACCTACCGCCTCGCCGTCTGCCGCTTCGCCCGTCAGGAAAACTCCGGCGCGCTGGCCGCCTGCGACCAATGGCTCCGGGAATATCCCAAAGACACGCTCGTCCGGCCCGCCGTGATCTCCCTGAAAGGTGATGTCCTCAAGGCCCTCAACCGTCCGGATGACGCCTTTGCGGCCTATCGCCTCGCCGCCACCCAACCGGGGGTCAGCGATGAGGTGCTGGCCTATGCGCTCGCCGAATGCGCCCGGCAGCTGGGCCAGAAACGCGACTGGGACGGCTTGACGGAACTGTACAGCCCGCTGCTGGCCGCCGCCCCGAACAGCCCGCTGGCCGCCGGCTGGGTGACCCAGATCGCCACCGCCGATCTTCGCGCGGGACGCCTGGACACGGCGTGGAACTTTGTCGTCGGCCGCCTGACTCCCGTGCTGGACGATCCCACCAAATCCGGCGCGGAGGAAATGCTCGCCCTGCTGGCGCAAATCCAGGCGCGACGCATGCGGGTCCTGGCCTCCGCCCCCCCGCCCGACACCCCGGCAGCAAATGAGGCAAAGCAGGATCCTCCCGTGACCGCCGCCGCCCTGGCCGGCCAGCTGTATGCGGATCAGGGCAAAATCACCCCGCTGGCCCGGGCCCGCCTCGCTTATTTTGAGGCCAAATATCTCCAGGCCATCACCCGCCCGGCAGACGCCGAAAAAATTCTCGCCAAAATCGGCCTGACCGAAACGCCCGATCAGCTCAGCGCCCCATTGCTCGCCGAGACAGGAGAAGCGCTGCTCCGGCAAAGCTCCCCCGCCGCGGCCAAGGCCTGCTTTGAGACCCTGCTGGCCCGTTACCCGGCGTCGGACTGGCGCGACTGCGCCTATGTCGGCCTGGGTGACCTGGCCCTCGCCCATGATGAGGGCCAGACGGCGGAGACAAACTATCTGGCGGCCATTGACCGGGCCGGAGCCCAGCACCGTCTGCGCGAAGCGACCGTCGGCCAGGCCCGGGCGTTTCTGCTGCTCGGCCGGCTGACGGAGGCCGAAAAACTTTTCACCAGCATCGCCGCCGCCCGGGAGTGGCGCGGTGAGAGCACGGCGCTCAGCCTCTATTATCTCGGCCAGATTGCGGTCCGGCGCGGCGATCTGCCCAAAGGCGTGGCTTTTTTCCAGCGCGTCTATGTCGGCCAGCAACGTTTCCCGGACTGGGCGGCGCGGGCTTATCTCGACAGCGGCCTCGCCCTGGAAAAGCTTGGCCAACCCGCCGCGGCCATCGCCACCTACCGCGAGATGCTCGGCAATGAGCACCTGCGCATCCACCCTGCCGCCAGCACCGCGCGTGAACGCCTGCGCCTGCTTGAGTCCTCCGCCACATGAACCGGCATTTCCTACCGTTGGTCTGCCTGCTGTTGGCCACCGGCCAGGGCGCATCCGCCCAAACCTTCTGGATGCAGGATGGCCGCAAGATCACCATGCCCCCGGCCGTCCTGGATGATCAGCGGATTGTCAACCGGCTTGCCGGGGAGAGCGTCGGACAGCCCATCTCCAACATCGTCCGCCTGGAGTGGCCCGATCCCCCCGCTTTCGCCGAAGCCGAGGCACTCCTAAAATCAAACCGCGCCCCGGAGGCCTTTGCCTTGATCGATGCCACGCTCAAACCGCAGCAGTTGTTCCGGGAAATTCCCGGTTCGTGGTGGAACGCCGGTGCCGCTTTGCGCGGCCGGGCGCTCGCCTCCCTGGGCCGTCTGCCGGAGGCCGACGCCATTGTTGCGCTGCTGCGCCGCAGCAAGCTTGAAACCGCGCCCGCCCTCGCGACCCGCCTGCAATTTGACATCATCGACCTGCTGTTCGCCGGCGGCCATCTGGACGAGGTCCGGACCCGGCTCGCAGTTGCATCCGCGGAGGCCAGGGACGACGCCAGCCGCGCCCGCCTCAATTTGCTCAATGCCGATCTGCTGCGACTCGACGGCAAAGCCGAGGAGGCGCTGTTTGCCTATCTGCGCGTGCCGGTCTATTTCCCGGGCGAAAAATCGGCAATGCCGGCGGCCCTGCTGGGGACAACCCGGTGTTATCACTCCCTCGGGGAAATCACCCGGGCCAGACTTGCCCGGGATGAGCTGGTCCGGCTCTATCCCGGGACACCAGAGGCCGACCTCGCCCAGAAAGAATTTCCGCCGACTGATCAGAAAAATTCACCATGAAAACCTCCCCCCCGACCTTCTCCCACCTGTGCGGCTTGGTTGCCCGGCTGTCCGCCCTGTCTGTCACCGGTCTCCTCGTGTCATCCGCCAGCGCGGCCACCGCCAGCCCGGCCGCCGGCACCGCGGTTCCGCCTGCGGTCGTCGAAATGAGCCTCTTCGACCGGGTGATGGGCGGTGGCGTGGTTTTTATGTCCGCCCTCCTCATCATTTCCATCATCATGGTCTGGCTCGTGATCGATGGTTGGATGCGGACGACGCGCACCAAGCTGGCGCCGGAATCGCTGCTCTCCAATCTGCGCAACCGCCTGTCGGCGGGCGACTATGAGAATGCCATTGCCGCCGCCCGGCGGAGTGATTCGGTCCTGGGCCGGATCTCGCTCGCCGCGCTCGGACAGGCCGCCCATGGGCAGGAAGCGGTGGAAGACGCCGTGTTTGAACAGACCGAACGCGAACGGGCGGCTTTTCAATCGCGCCTGAGCTATCTGTCGGTCATCGGGGTCATCACCCCCATGATCGGGCTGAATGGCACCGTGTTCGGCATGATCAAGGCATTCAACACCCTCGGCTCCACCGGGGCGGCCGACTCGGCCAAGCTGTCCTCCGCCATCGGCACCGTGCTGGTCGCCACCGCCGGGGGTCTGCTGGTTGCCATCCCCGCATTCGCCGCCTATTACATCCTGCGCAACCGCCTCGCCGCCGGTTTTCGCCATCTGCAGGAGCACGTCGGCGGCCTGTTCCGCCACCTGCCGTATGAACGCCTCAAAGGTCGGCGACTTGACCCGCTTATCTTCATTCCTGCCCCGCCCAAATCGGCCGCCCCCAGCCAGGCGGACGATCCCGAGGACGTGGCTCTCGCCTAAGCCCGCCTTAACCTCCCCTTTCCATGGCCAACCTCAGCAGCGGCAACGGCGACGAGCCGGAATTCCAGATCGCGCCGATGATCGACGTGTTGCTCGTCCTGCTGGTCTTTTTCATGAGCATCACCACCCTGCAGGTCAGCCGGGTGGACTCCTCGGTCAACCTGCCGGTCGCCCCCCACGCCACCCCCCCCGGGGGACCCCGCGACGAATCGGTCATCAATGTCCGCTGGGACGCCGGACGGAAACGGGCCGAGTTCAGCTTCGAGGACGTCGTTTATGCCAAGCCCGAGACGCTCGTCCCCCTGCTCGCCCGGCGTCATGCGGAATCGCCCGGACACCGGGTGGTGATCCGGGGCGACCAGCTCGTCCCCGCCGAGCATATTTCCCGTGTGCTGGCCGCCGCCGGCCAGGCGGGCATCACCGAAATCACCTTCGCCGCCCTCAATCGCTGAGCCATGCGCCGCCGCCGTCACCCACGCCGCCAGCCGACCGAGGAGGAAAATCCCGACCTGGGATTCCAGATCGCGCCGATGATCGACGTCGTGTTCGTGGTGCTGGTGTTTTTCATGTCGGTGAGCGCCACCCTCAAGATTGAGCAGGAGATCAACTCCCGGCTGCCCGGATCCGCCAACACGACCGCAGCCGTGACCTTCCCCGACGAGCAGATCATCGGGGTGGAGGCCGGTGGGCAAGTGCTCCTCAATGACGAACCGATGGACTCGCCGACGGATGCCGATCTGCCCCACCTGCTCGCCACCCTCCAGCGCCTCCGCCAGAACGCCAGCGCCGCCCGGACGGTTCTGCTGGTGACCGTGGCCAGCGATCCCCTCGCCCCGTACAGCCGCACCGTCGATGTGCTCAACGCCCTCGCCGCCGCCAAGGTGGACAACGTCACCTTCACCCTTGCCGACGGGTTCTGACCTGCATGGACCAAGCTCCTGATCTTGCTCTCGCGGCCCGCATCTCCCCAGGCACCCATCGTCCGGGGCGGGGACCGCTGCTCATCAGCCTCGTGTTGCACAGTCTGATCGTCATTTGCGCAATCTTCTGGGTGGTGCGGCTGAACAATCCGTCAGGAGAACGCCGAATAACGTTCCAAGGCGGCGGCGGCGGGGGCAAAAGCCGTTCGGCCGGGGCCGAGACCGAACGCCGGATGCAGCTCGCCCGGCAGCCGCTCCAGCTCGCCTCCGCCGCCCAGCGCCTCGTGGTCGACGCCCCCCGGCCGCAGGTCAGCCTGCCGGATTTGCCGGCGTTGAAAAACAATCCCATCCCGCAGCTCAACTCCCTCGCCCCCCAGGCGCCGGGCGCCTCGCTGGGGGTCGGCACCGGTACGGGCGGCGGGATTGGCGGCGGGATTGGCGTGGGCTCGGGAATCTCGACCGTTAATTTTTTCGGCCTGCGCACGAAAGTCCGTTCGGTGGTCTTCGTGGTCGATGTGTCCGGGTCCATGGTGCAAGGCGAAAAACGGGCCAGTTATGCCGCCCTGGAGCGGGACATCATCAAAAACATCATGAGCCTCGATCCCCGCACCGATTTCGATCTGATCGACTTCGCCGGAATGACGGCCACGTTTAAAATCAAAATGACGGCGGCCAGTGAAACCGCCAAGGAAGACGCCGTCAGCTGGCTGAAAGAGCACTCTCCGGCTCTTCGCCCCCAGCTCGGAGGCGGCACCCGCTCGGACCTGTCGCTCAGCGCCGCCTTTGCCCTCAAGCCGGAGGCGGTCATTTTTTTCTCCGACGGCATGCCCGTCCCGGTTTCACCCGCTTCCGTCCTGACACTGGTCGGGCAGCTGCAAGGCGCCTTGGCCAAACGGATTGTGATTCACGCCTTTGCCTATTATGCCGACGACGGCAAGGAGTTCATGGAGGCATTGGCCGAACAAAACGGCGGCGAGTACCGTGACGTCCCCTCGCTGCCCGGCTCGGCCGTCACACCGCCTGTGCCTCGATAAACTTCCGGAGGGCCGCGCCCGTGGCGGGCATCCGGTGCTTCACCACCTGAAGCGACTTAAGCGCTTCCAGACTCGGATGCGTCGGCTCGACTCCGATGGCGGCTTTGATCGTGTCGGGAAACTTCGCCGGACTCGCGGTCGCGAGCACCACGCTCGGGCGGCCCGGCGCCAGGTCCTTGAAACCGCAGGCGGTGTGCGGGTCGGCGATGTAGCGGTGCTCGCGGTGAACACGCGCGATGATGCCCGGGATCTCCGCGTCGCTGCAGCGCGACGCGCTGAAGTTGTCGCGGTTGAAGTTCGGAAACCTGTAGGCCCCGGTCTTCTTGAAGGTCTCCATGACCTCGCGCACCTTGGCTTGATCGCGACCGACCGCAAAATAGATGAAGCGCTCG
>CAIXIZ010000197.1 GCA_903919625.1 uncultured Verrucomicrobiota bacterium | reverse complement strand
TGGACGCCGAATCCCGTGACTGGGCCGATTTTGCAACTGCACTCCAGCCAGACGCCGTGGTGATTGTGGTCCCGGACCGGTTGGGCGCGATCAACCAGGCCCGGCTGGCCTACGCGCGCGCCGCAGCGTGCAGCCTCCCCGCCGGCGTGTGGCTCAATGCCATCACCCCGGCACCTCCGGAAGTGGCCGCTTCCAATCGCACCGAACTGGCGGCCGCCGGAGTGCCGCTGTGGTCCGTTTTGGGGGACTTAAAGGTGGAGCGCGTTGTCCCCAACGCGCTGATTGGAAGCGGATCGGACATCGCGTTGGGGTCAACGCGCTCCGCCCCATTGCATGAACGCTTGGAAGCCGTCTTGGCGGACCGTGACTGCACCGGCCTGCGCCGCGAAATACGGGTGACAGCGCGTTCCGCGAATCTCCTCAATCTCGCGGACAACGACTATCTCGTGCTGGCCCACGATCCTGTCATCGCCGCCGCTGTCGCGCACGCGGCGCAGGAGCACGGGACATCCGCCGCCGCCTCGCCGCTGATCACCGGCTGGCAGCCGCCGCACGCGGCGCTCGCCGCCAAACTTGGTGCCTGGCACGGGATTCCCCACGGCCTGCTCTGGAGCAGCGGCTATGCGGCCAATTCCGCCGTGCTCGGCCTGCTGCCGCACCGCGGCGACCTGGTGCTGGCCGACCGGCTGGTCCACCACAGCATGATCGCGGGACTGCTGCGCAGCGGGGCGCGGCTGCAACGTTACGAGCACCTGGACCTTGGCCATCTCGAAGCATTGCTGGCGAAAGCGCACACGGTGCCGGCCGTCGATCGCACGGTTTTCGTCGTGACGGAAACGGTCTTCAGCATGGACGGCGATTATCCTGATCTGGGGCATTTGGCCGGGCTTAAGCGCCGTTATAATTTTTGTTTGATCGTGGATGAGGCGCACGCGCTCGGCTGGTATGGTCCCGAAGGTGCGGGCCTGGTCCGGGCCGCCGGCATTGCCGATGCGGTCGATGTGCTGGTGGGCACTTTTGGAAAAACGCTCGCGTCCGGCGGGGCCTATACGCTGTGCCATGACGAGACGATGCGTGATTATCTGGTGAATTTTGCAGGCGAGTTTGTCTACTCAACCGCGCTCTCGCCGCTCAATGTCGCGGCGGCAGACGCCGCCATTGCGCGCGTGCGCGCACTCGCGCCAGAACAGCCGCGCTGGCACGCCCAATCCCACGGGTTGCGCGGGCGGCTCCGCGCCGAGGGCTGGGATGCGCCGGAGGGTGATTCGCCCATTGTGCCAGTAAAACTTGGCCGCGCGGATGCGGCCATGTCCCTTGCGACCGCACTGCGCGCGCAGGAAATTCTGGTGGGCGCGGTGCGCCCGCCGACCGTGCCGGCGGGCACGAGCCGGCTGCGCCTTTCGCTCAAGCGCACCTTTTCGCCCGCCGATGCCCAACGGCTGCTGGGAGCGATGAACGACTGGAGGGCCGGCCAGTGAGCCAGGAGCTGGCTAAGGCAGGGGTGCCGGGTGGCAGCGTCCGCATTGGCTGGGTGCTGGGCTGGGCGGTGCCAAAGGCATGGTTTGAGCCGCTGGCGCGGGCGGCGTTGCCGAATGCCGAGCATGTCTTTTTCCCGGCCACACCGGCCACGCTGGGGCAAATAGCAGCGGCGGGTCATTTCGACTGGCTCGTGGGCTATTCATTCGGTGCCCAACTGCTGCTCGCCATACGCCACGCCCGCGTCGCCTTGCTCGCGCCGGTCTTTGCCTTCGCCCGCGAAGAAAATTCCGGCGGGCGGATGGCCCGTGCGCAGGTGAAATATCTTGCACGCTGGCTGCGCCGCGACCCGAAGGCGGCATTGGCGGATTTCTATGCGCGGGCGGGCCTGGACGTGGCGCCGGAGCAAACGGCGGAACTGGACCCCGCGGCGTTGGCCTGGGGGCTGGAGCAATTGGAGACCGTGGCATTGCCCCCCATGCTGCCCGCAGGCTGGTGCGCGTGGTGCGGGGCAGATGACCCCGTGCTTGATGCGGCGCAATTGCATGCCCTTGTGCCCGCCATCACGCTCGTGCCGGGCGCCACGCATCATCCCGCGGAGTTGATCCGCCAATTTGCCCGGCAAATTACCGCCAGGGAGGAGCGGGCTGGCCCCACCACGCTGCCTGGGCAGAAGTCGGTCAGCGCGTTGGAGCCAACCCGCTCCACCCTGACCGCCAGCTTTTCCAAAGCGGCGCCTGCTTACCAACGCCACGCGCAGGTGCAGTCGGCCCTGGCGGGCTGGCTGGCCGAGTGGCTGCCGCGTGAGCGCGCCGGCCGGGCCTTGGAGGTTGGCGCGGGGCCGGGCGTCTTCACGCGGCAGTTGACCGGCTGGCCGGGTGGCGTGACGGCGACGGACATCTCGCCGGAGATGTGCGCAGCCGGCCGGGCGGCCGTGCCGCAGGCGGACTGGCGGGTGATGGCGGCGGCCGAGCCGCTGCCGGGGCCATGGGGCTGGATTTTTTCGAGCGCGATGCTCCAGTGGGCGACGGGCCCGCAGGAAATTTTCTCCGCATGGCGGCGGCAACTGGCACCGGGCGGTCGGGTGCTGGCGGCGCTGTTTGCGTCCGGCAGCCTGCCGGAGTGGCGGGCGATTGCCGACGAAGCCGGACCGGTGACCTGGCGGACACCGGAGGAATGGCGGGCGGTGCTGGCCGGCGCCGGACTCCGCGTGATGCGTGATGCCACGGTCACACGGGAATTCGCCCATGGGACGGCCCGCGAATTTTTGCGCAGCCTGCATGGGGTGGGTGCGGCACCGGCGCGCCAGCTGACGGTGGGCGCGTTGCGCAGCCGGCTGGCGGAATATGAGCGGGCGTTTCATTTGCCGAACGGCGGGGTGCGGGCCACCTGGGTGTTTTACCGCTTCGAGGCAGAAGGGGTGGATTTTTCCTGAGCAAGGACATCGCCCCTGACTTTCCACCCTTGCCGTCGGCCCGTCTTTGTCCACGCTGGCCGCCGTGAAACCCCACTCCTGCTTCGCCCTGCTCCTTTTACCCGCCCTCATGTCCACCCCGCTCACCGCCGCCGATTCATCCATCCCGCCCGCCGCGGCCGCCGCAAAACCCACCGGCGACTACTATGTGTACTTTGGCACTGATCGTTCCGGCGCCAATGCCGGTCTCTCGCTCGGCTATTTTGACTCCAAAACGGGTGCACTCTCTACGCCCCAGCTGGAGGTCGCCGCGCAGAAGCCCAATCTGTTTGTCATCGCCCCCGACGGGCGGCATCTGTACACCTGCAACGCCGGCGGCACCTTCCAGGGACAGCCCGGCGGCGGGTTGAGCGCGTTTGCCATCGATCCGGCCACCGGCCATCTCACGGCGCTCAATGCGCAGGGGACCGGTGGCGCCGACCCGGGGCTGGTCAGCCTCGATCATGCCGGCCGCTTCGCCTTCGTCGCCAACTACAACGGCGGCAGTGTCGCGGCGTTTGCGCTCAAGCCCGACGGCAGCCTCGGGGCGCGCACCGCTTTTTTCCAGCACACCGGGAGCAGCGTCGACCCCAAACGCCAGATGCATGCCTTCGCCGAGGCCATCCTGCCCGACCCGACCAACCGCTTCATCCTGGCCACCGATCTCGGGCTGGACAAAATATTCATCTACCGGCTCGACGAGAAAACCGGCGCGCTCACCGACGGCGACCCCGCCTTCGCTACCATCAAGCCCGGTTCCGGTCCGCGTCATTTCGCGTTTCATCCCAACGGCCGGCTTTGCTACGTCATTTCCGAGATGGCCAATACCATCACCGGTTTTACCTGGGATGCGGCGAAGGGTGCCCTGGCCGAGTTGGAAACCGTCTCCACTCTGCCCGCCGACTTCAAGGGTCCGAACTCCGCCGCCGAGATCGCCATCCACCCGAACGGCAAGTTTCTCTATGGTTCAAACCGGGACGACTCCAAGACCGGTCATGACAGCATTGTGGTCTTTGCCATCAATGATCAGACCGGTCATCTGGACCTCGTGCAACATGCTCCCAGCGGAGGCCGGACACCGCGCTGCTTCACCATCGACCCGACCGGCCAATGGCTGGTGGCCTCCAACCAGGCCAGCAACCTCGCGGTCGTGTTCAAGATCGACCCGACCACGGGCAAACTTACCCCAACGGGCCAGCCGGTGAGCGTGCCGTCACCGCTGGGCGTGCAGTTCGTCGCCATTCCGAACGCGGCCAGGTGACGCGTAGGTCTGCCAGGGGTGGAGGATGCATCTGCGCGGCATTCGACCAAGCCCGATTCACCCTGCCCGAGGTGGCAAGGTGAACACGCCTCCACGCTTGCAGGAACGCAGGAGGGCCGTTCGCATGGGGGAGCATGTCCGCCAATCCTTTTCTCGATCCTGCCTTTGAAATCCGCTGGTCACAACTCGCGCCGGAGCTTGTCGGCCCCGCCATTGAGGCGGCCCTGAGCAAGGCCCAGGCGGCCCTCGATGCCATCGCCGCCCGCGCACCGGCCGCCGCGTCGTATGAGAACACCCTGCTCGCGTTGGAGCGCGCCACCGAGGAGCTGTCATTTGCCTGGGGCAAGGTCACCCACCTGCAGGCGGTGGCAGATTCTCCCCCGCTGCGCGCCGCGCACAATGCCATGCTGCCGGCCGTGTCGGCGTTTTACGCGCGCATCCCCCTGAACGCCGCGCTGTGGGCCCGCGTGAAGGCGGTCGCCGACTCGGCGGCGGGCCGCGCCCTGGCCGGAGTGAACCGGCGTTTCCTCGAAGAGACGGTGGCGGATTTCCGGACGGCCGGCGCGGATCTGCCCGCCGACAAACGCGCGCGTTTGGAGGCGCTGCAGGGCGAGCTCGCCGAGGCGACGCAGAAATATTCGGAGAACGTGCTCGATGCCACCAATGCCTGGCAGCTGCTGGTGAACGATGCCGCACGGCTGCGCGGGCTGCCGGCGCACGCCATCGCGGCGGCGCGGGCCGGGGCGGAGAAAAAAGGCCTCGGCACCGCGGAGCAGCCGGTCTGGCGGTTTACCCTGCACGCGCCCTCCCAGGAGCCGGTGATGACCTACGCCGAGGACGAGTCGCTGCGCCGCGAAGTCTGGGCGGCGGCGGTTGCGGTGGGCGCAGAGGCACCGCATGACAACACGGAGCTGGTGAAGAGAATCCTGGCGTTGCGCGCCGAAAAGGCCGCGTTGCTGGGCAAGCCGCATTTTGCCGACCTGGTGACCGAGCGGCGCATGGCGAAGAGCGGCGCGCAGGCGCTGGCGTTTGTCGGCGAACTCCAGGGCCGGGCGCGCGAGGCCTTTGCGCGCGAGTGCCGTGAGCTGGAGGAGTTCAAGGCGCGCGAGCTGGGCCAGCCGGCAGGCCGGCTCAAGGCGTGGGAAGTGGCCTATTGGTCGGAAAAATTGCGAAAGGCGCGCCATGATTTTGACGAGGAGTCGTTGCGGCCCTATTTCCCGATGGAGCGGGTGATCGCGGGGATGTTTGAGCTGGTGGGAAAAATCTTCGGGCTGAGCGTGATCGAGCGGCCGACAACGGCAGGCCAGGTCGCTGACCTGGCATCCCATTCCGGCAGCGCAGCGGTAGAGGTCTGGCACCCCGAGGTGAAATTTTACGAGCTGCGCGACGCGGGCGGGCGGCACCTGGGCTCGTTTTACACCGACTGGCACCCGCGTGAGCCGAAGCGCGGCGGCGCCTGGATGAATTACCTGATCACCGGGGAGCGGCGGCAGGGCGTGCCGCGCACGCCGCATCTGGGCCTGATGTGCGGCAACATGACGCCGCCCTCGGCGGACAAGCCCGCGCTGCTCACGCACCGCGAGGTCGAGACGATTTTTCACGAGTTTGGCCATCTGCTGCACCATCTGCTGGGCGAGGTGGAGGTGAAGTCGCTCAATGGTGTCAATGTGGTTTGCGACTGGGTCGAGCTGCCGTCGCAGATCATGGAAAACTGGACCTGGGAACGGGCGGGCCTCGACCTGTTTGCCCGGCATCACCAGACCGGTGCCCCCATCCCGGACGAGCTCTTTGCGCGGATGGTTGCGGCGAAAAATTTCCGCGCCGCGTGCGCGATGATGCGGCAGCTGCAGTTTGGCAAGATGGACCTGGTGCTGCATACGCGCACGCCGGAATTTCTCGACGGCGACCTGGAGGCCAAGGCCCGGGCCACGGTGGCCGAGTGCATGATCCCGACCGAGCCGCCCGCCCGCAGCATGGTGAAGCGGTTTGGGCATCTGTTTTCCGATCCGGTCGGCTATGCCGCGGGCTATTATTCGTACAAATGGGCGGAGGTGCTCGATGCGGATGCGTTTACCCGGTTTCAGCGTGAAGGCATTTTCAATGCGGCCACGGGGGCGGCCTTCGTCGCGGACATCCTGAGCCGGGGCAATGCCGAGGATCCGGCGGAGCTGTTCCGGCGCTTCATGGGCCGCGACCCCGATCCCGGCGCGCTGCTGCGGCGCTGCGGGCTGGCGGGATGATGGCCTATGGCTTGGCTCCGGTGGCCCGCGCCGCGGGCGGCGCGGCGAAGTCGAGCTTCAGGTAAAGTCCGTCCTCTTGATCCGAGATGTAGGAGGGATCTTCGGAATGCCTGTCATATTCATTGGTGAGCTCGAAGTGCCTGGAGCCGACTGACCAGACAGTGCGGCCGTCATGCGAGTAGCGAATGGGCTGACTGTCGAAATAATCGCGCGGCACGACGGGCAGATAGTCGGGCACGAGCGCGTTCAATGTGCTGGGCAGCTCATGATGGTCACGGTCGTAGAGCAGGAGCGCGATGAAAACCTCGGTGACGGAAATGAGCGACTGTTCTTTCTGTCTTGATTCGAGATAGCTCGCCAATACCCCGGTGGACTGCCATAGTAAATCACGACCAACAATATTGTTCAGGGCAAGTGGTGTTGCATTGGCGAAGTTCGTTTGAAATATTTTGATTGCAGCCTGATCATGATCAGCAGCTGCAATCGCAGCACGTAGCCAATCCGCATACTGATGACGGGTTAGGTTCTGTTGAAAGAGCAGGCTGACCAAAGCCACAGCGATCGCCTCATCCGGTTTCCCGTTGTAGGCGAGGTTCCATGCTTGGATTTGGGTGAGTTTACCCAGCAAGTAGATTTTGGAGCGCGGTAGAGGCTCCTTGACGCTCTTGATCCAAGGGGCTTGCCCCTGCGGCGTGTTCGCAGCTCTTTCTAAGAGTGGCCAGATGGCGTCGGTGCCTTCGAGCCATTTGCGGGCCAGGGCAGGATCCCAATTTTTGCCAGCGCGCATTTCGCGGAATGCATCCGTGTGCGGCTGACCATCGGCTTGCTTTTCAAGCTCCTCATAATCTATCTGACCAAAATCCGGGCGGATCAATCCGGCGGCTTTGGCGGCGAGGGCATAGGCGTTTTGATCATCGGCGAGCTTGAGCGGTTCGATGGCGAGGTCGCTCACATCGGGTGGCGGCTCGTCGCGCGGCCACCACAGATAGACAATGGCCAAGATAAATATCCCAGCCAGTAGTTTGCAGCCAATGCGGAGCCAGCGTCGGAGACGAAGCTTGGGGTTCCTGACCATGCCAGAGGCTACCCCAAGACTTGGGAGGCGTCCAATTCATAATAGGCATGACGGGCGGGCTTGGTCTCGACACTGATTCCGCTGATGCCGGTTACGTCTGATAACCAGAGAATTTTTCCCCGTATTTCCAATCCCGCGATTTTGACTGGTAAATCGCGAAATTTCACTAAGGTATGGGGCACGCCATCCTGATCGGCGCCATCACCATTTATCCATTCACCTTCACCATGCATTTGACCCTCATTCTCGCCGCCTTTGGCTTGCAAGGCTCATTCCTTTCGCCGGGCTTTCTTTTCCTGCTCTTCATCCTGATGATGCCGATCTCCCTCTACGCGCAGTTTCGCGTGTCGAGCGCCTACAACAAGAACGCGCAGATCCCCTCGCGCGGCGGCATCACGGGGCGCGAGGCCGCCGCGGCGGTGATGGCGCACGCAGGCATCACCGACGTGGAGATCACCTCAATTCCCGGTCATCTGAACGATCACTACGACCCGATCAACAAGCGGCTCGTGCTGTCGGAAGAAGATTACAACGGCACCAGCCTGGCCGCGCTTGGGGTCGCCGCCCACGAGGCGGGACATGCCATCCAGCACAAAGTCGGCTATTCGCTGTTGCACGCGCGAATGGCGCTGGTCCCGGCGACCAACTTCGTCTCGCGGGTGGTGCCCATGCTGTTTTTCGCGTCGTTTTTCCTCACGCGCGGGCTGTCCGGGGGGATGCTGGACATCGCCATCCTCTGTTACGCAGTGCTGACCGTGTTCCAGCTGGTCACGCTGCCGGTGGAATTTGACGCCAGCCGCCGCGCGAAGATTCAGCTCGTGGAGCTGGGCATCCTCGACCGCGATGAGATGACTGGTGTCAACCAAACCCTCGATGCGGCCGCGCTCACGTATGTGGCGGCGTTTGTCAGCTCGCTGCTTTACCTGCTCTATTTGATCTCTCAGCGGCGAAACAACAATTGAAGCAGTAGATGTGGGGTAGAGGGCATGCGGCGCAGGCTCAGCGGGGTGGGGAGGGACACCCCGCCTGCATTTTGCCTCAAAGCAGTACTCGGGCATTTTCAGGTTTGGCAAGGGCGGCGGCTTGCGGCACCTAATGGGGGCAATGCCGGCCGCCAACACCAATCTCTACCTTGTGGGCTTCATGGGCACGGGCAAAACCACCGTGGGACGCACCGTGGCCATGCGGCTGGGGTATGCCTTTCTTGACAGCGACCACGAGATCGAACGGCAACAAGGGCGGACGGTAGCGCAGATTTTCGCCGACAAGGGCGAAGCGGCGTTTCGGGCAATGGAGCAGGAATTTATCCAGGACGGACATCCGACGACCAAGCAGGTCGTTTCCTGTGGTGGCGGACTGGTGGTGCAGCCGGGGATGCTGGAACTGCTGAAGACCAAAGGGGTGGTCATCTGCCTGCATGCCTCGCTCGACACCATCCTGCGGCGCACCTCAGGCAGCCGACACCGGCCGTTGCTCGACACCGCCAATCCGATGGAGCGCATCCGGACGCTCTATGCGGAGCGGGAACCCGTTTACCGACTGGCAGGCAGCGTCATTCTCACCGACGGCCGTTCACAGTCGGAAGTCGTGCAGCATGTCCTGCGTTCATACAAACAGGAGGCACGTGACCGTCGGGCTTGAGCAATTGCGCGCGCGATGGCAGGCGCTGGGGTTCGACGAGGTGCGCTTTGCCCGCATCGGCGAGGCCGGCGAGGGCGATGACGTGGGTGCTGCGGCATTGCGCGCCTGGCTCGCCGCCGGTCACCAGGCCGACATGGCCTGGATGGAACGCACCGCCGACAAACGGGCCGACCCCGGCCGGGTGCTGCCCGGCGCGCGCACCGTCATCATGTTGGGGGTGAATTACTGGGGAGGAGTCAGCAGCCAGAAACCAGAAGCCAATCCGGGCACCGACGAGAAAATCCAAAATCCAAAATCCAAAATCCCAAATCCAACCTGGGCGCGCTATGCCTTGCATGCGGACTACCATGATACCATCAAGCCGGCGCTGGTTGCGGCCGGAAAGGTGCTGGAAGAAATCAGCGGGGTGGCATCCACCGGGTATCGCTACTATGTGGACACCGGCCCGGTCTTGGAACGTTCCTGGGCCGCGCGGGCGGGGTTGGGTTTCATCGGAAAAAATGCGATGCTCATTTCCCGGACACATGGCAACTGGCTGTTGCTTTCGGCGATTTTGACAACTGTGGAATTCGAGCCCGACGAACCATTGGGGAAAAACGGAGGAAGCCAGGAAGCCCGGAAGGGGAAGATCGGGCAATTATGCGGCAAATGCACACGCTGCCTCGACGCCTGTCCCACCCAGGCGTTTTCCGCCCCGGGGGTGGTGGATGCGCGGAAGTGCATCTCGTATCAGACAATTGAGAACCGCGGGATCATCCCGCGGGAGCTGCGCGCCGGAATCGGCCATCGGATTTTCGGGTGCGATGTCTGCCTGGAAGTCTGCCCTTGGAACCGGTTTGCCGCAGCCGGCCGGCGCCTGCTCCTGAATGTGCGGGGGGAGATCGCGGAACTCCCGCTGCGTGAGATCCTGGAGCTGACCCCGGCGCGGTTTGCCGGGCTTTTTCGCGGCACCGCGATCAAGCGGCTGAAACTCCCCGGCCTGCTGCGGAATGCCTGTGTGGTCGCTGGCAACACGGCAGCCGCCGACTGCCTCGAGGCGCTGCTCCGGCTGGCCGCTCATCCGTTGCCCATGGTGCGGGCCCATGCGGTATGGGCGGTGGGCAGGCTCGGCGCGGGCGGGCGGCTTGCCGCCGCACGGGCGGCAGAGACGGACACGGCCGTGCTGGCGGAATATGCGGCAGAGACGGGATTACAGTAGTTCGCAAAATAACGTGACAGCCTTTGTCGCAGATTCCCGCTTCTCCCGAAGCGGGCTACGAGGAGAACTTAGCCCGGCTCGGGAGAGCGGGGACGGACCGTGCGTCACCCTGTTTTGCAAGACTCAGCAAGCCGGTCTTAAGAGCCGGAGACCGGTTACTTCGCCCAGGTGTCTTTCAATGTGATCGTACGGTTGAACACGGGCTTGCCGGGGGTGCTGTCCTTTGCATCCGGGCTGAAATAGCCGAGCCGTTCAAACTGGCAGCATTCGCCGCTTTTGGCGCTGGCCAGCGAGGGCTCCAGTCTGGCCGTCACGACTTCGAGCGATTTGGGGTTCACGACTTTCAGAAAATCCTCCTCGGCCGCCGGCTCGGGGACGGTGAACAGCCGGTCGTAGAGCCGCACTTCGGCTGCAATGCATTGCGTGGCGCTCACCCAGTGGATGGTGCCCTTGACCTTGCGGTCGGAGTTGGGCTGGCCGTGGCGCGTGGTGAGGTCGGCGGTGCCGCGCAGCTCGATCAGCCGGCCGGCGGCATCCTTTACAACCTCGTCGCACTTGATGATGCAGGCATATTTGAGGCGGACTTCACCGCCCGGCTTCAGGCGGAAATATTTCGGCGGCGGCACTTCGGCAAAGTCATCCTGCTCAATATAGGTCTCGCGGGTGAGGGCGATGGTGCGGGTGGTGGGGGTTGGGCTCTGCGGGTCATTGGTGGCCTGACACGCGATGACCTCGTCCGGGGCGAGGTTGGTCAGGACGAGTTTGATGGGGCGGAGCACGGCGAGACGGCGCAAAGAGGTGGCGTTGAGTTCCTCGCGGATGGCGTGCTCGAGGACGGCGACATCGGTGAGGCTGTCAAATTTGGTGACCCCGACGCCGGTGACGAAACGGCGGAGGGCGCTGGCCGGCATCCCGCGGCGGCGCAGGCCGGACAGCGTGGGCATCCGCGGGTCGTCCCAGCCGGTGACGACCTTTTCATTCACGAGTTGGAGGAGGCGGCGTTTGCTGACGACGGTGTAGCCCAGGTTGAGCTTGGCGAACTCGTATTGGTGCGGCAGCGGGCGGGGCAGGCCGAGATGGTCCAGAATCCAGTCGTAGAGCGCGCG
>CAIXIZ010000196.1 GCA_903919625.1 uncultured Verrucomicrobiota bacterium | reverse complement strand
GGCTGCTCAGCTCAGGGTTCCAGGCCAGCCGGCCGAAGCCATAGAGGTTGGACATCTCGAGATGGTGGCCCATCCAGTTCTGGTCGCGGCCCACGTTGGATACGCCGACGAAACCGCCGTATTTGCCGCCGTAGACCTTCCCTTCGACGATGGCTTTGACCGTCGCGCCCGGGGAACCTTTCGACTGCATGTCGAAGTCGAGCGTCGTCTTCCACATCGGTACGGCAAAAACCACATGGTGGCCCTGTCCGAGGTATTCGGGCGTAATCTGGAGCTCGACCACCTCGTTGGTCTGCTTGAGCGCGCCAAACAGCGGCGAGGGCGGTTCGCGCACCTGGAAGTCAATCGCGCCGTTCTTGATCTGGATGGCGACGTTGTCCTCAAACGTGCCGTCGAGCTTGATGAAATTGTCGTAGGCGGCCTTGCCGCGGTCCTGGCTGAGATCCTGCCACTGGATGCGGTTGTTATAGACAAAGCCGCGGTAAAACACGACGCCGTTGTACGGTTTGAGCGCCTTCGCGATCGGATTCGCGGCGTCGGCGTGCGTATGCCCATATTGGGACGGCCCCGGCTGCCCCTCGGAGTCGGCCTTGATCACGAAGCCAGCGAGGTCGGGGATGATGGAGTAGATTTCGTCGACCTTGGCTTTCCAAAACGCGATGACGCCCGGATCGGCCGGGTCAGCCGTGGCCAGCCCGCCCACGCTGGTGGGGCTGTTGAGGTTGACCGAGACAAACATCCGCACGCCCCATGGGCGCAGCGCGCCGGCGATCTTCGCGATCTCGGGCAGCATGGCGGGCGTGATGACCAGGGCGTTGGCGTTGACGTTGTTGATGGAGGTGCCGTTGATGCCGATGGAGGCGAGCAGGCGGCCGTAGTCGCCGACGCGTTTCAGGTCGGTCGTGACCTGGTTGCCCTCCCAGAAGATGGATCGGCCGGCGTAGCCGCGCTCGATGTCGCCGGCGGGGTTGTCCCAATGGTTCAGGTAGCGGATGGGGGCGGAGGGGCTCTCCTTGACGTTGAGCCGGGCGAGCGGTTCGTGGAGGCTGATTTTGCGCAGCAGCGCAAACGTGCCGTAGAGCACGCCGTGTTCGTCGGGACCGGTGATGACGAGGTGGCTGCGCCCGCCGGACGTCACGTTGGTCAGCCAGAACCCTTCCGCCGTCACGTCGGTCGGAGCAGTGAACGACGGCACGGCGGCTTTGATCTGGGCAAACGTGCCGAGCAGGATCGCGTCGCCGGTCGAGGTGAGGGTGCGGCCCAGCATCCCATTGACGCCGCGGATCAGCTCGGCCTGGGCGGATTTCACCACGGCGGAGTCGCCGAGCGCGAGGACAGTGGCCGGCAGGCTGGTGTCGTAGCTGCGTTTGATGGCGGCATCGTCGATGGGCGCGTAACGCAGCCAGGCGTCATAACCGGTCTCGGCCCGCGCAGGCAGCGCGGCGGAAACCAGCAGGGAAAGGAGCAACCAAAGCTTGGGGGCACGAAGGTTCATTTTTAAGGGGATTGAAAGCCGAGCCTAAACCGGCCAGATGCCGAAAAACAACCCCCATGATGTAAAGGTGGGGGCGGCAATTTCGCGTGGGCGCGCGCCGTTCACAAGCCGGAACGCCTCAGTGTCGGGGCGGAGCTTGTCGCCGCCCTCCGAGCCTCCGATCCGAAGTGCGGGTAGCCCTCCGCCAAACCGGGCAACGCCCCTGCACCCGCAGTTGCTCCCGGCCGAAAAACCGTGACCGTAGCACCGCATGTCCGGCTCCGCCACGCATCATCATCGTCCGCCCGTCAACGAACGCGCCCTGCTCTTCACCCTCGTGGCGGTGCAGTTCACCCACATGATGGATTTCATGATCATGATGCCGCTCGGTTCGCATCTGATGCGGGTCTTTGACATCACGACGCAGCAGTTTGGCCTGCTGGTGGCGTCCTATGGCTGGGCGGCGGCGGCCACCGGTTTTCTCGGCGGATTTGTGCTCGACCGGTTTGACCGCAAGCACGCGCTCCTTGCGCTCTATGCGGGTTTCGCGCTGGCCACGCTGGCCTGCGCCCTTGCGCCGGGCTATCACTTTCTGCTGCTGGCGCGCATCGCGGCCGGGGCCTGCGGCGGGGTGGCCGGCTCGGTGGTCACGGCCATGATCGGCGATGTGTTTCCGCCGGCCCGGCGCGGCCGGGCGATGGGTGCGGTCATGATGGCTTTCCCTATTGCGTCGGTGGTCGGAGTGCCGTGCGGGCTCTGGCTGGCCGACCGGTTTGGCTGGCACGGGCCGTTTTTCCTGCTCGCCGCGGTGAGCACCGTCATCCTCATGGTCGCGGGGTGGGCGTTGCCCGCGCTGCGTCCGGCCCATCCGGCGGCCCACCCGTGGCGGCAGATGCGGGCGATCATCGTCGAGCCCGTGCACCAGCGTGGTTTTCTCCTCAGCGCCGCGCTGATTTTTGGCGGCGCCTGCATCGTGCCGTTCCTCGCCCCTTCCATGGTGGCGAACGTCGGCCTGCGCGAGGACCAGCTTTGGCTCCTTTACCTGGCGGGCGGACTGTGTGCGGCGTGCTCGACACCGTTCATCGGGCGGCTGTCCGACCGGCACGACAAGCTCCACGTGCTGGGCTGGCTGTCGCTTGGGGCGGCCATGGCGGGGCTGATGATCACCAACCTGCCCCATGTGCCGGTGCCCGCCGCGATGCTCGCCGTCGCATTCTATATGGTGATGATGTCGGGGCGGTTCACTCCGGCCATGGCGCTGCTGAGCAATGCCGTCGAACCGCGCTTTCGCGGCGGTTTCATGAGCGTCAACGCCTCGGTGCAGCAGGCCGCCATGGGGCTGGCAAATTTTACCTCGGGGCTGCTCGTGACCCAGGATGTTGCGACCGGCCGGCTCGTGGGGTTTCCCCGTGCGGGTTTGCTCGCGCTGGTGGCGTTTGCCCTGACGTATTTCTTTGCCGCCCGGCTGCGCCACCTCGCGCCCCACGCGGCCCGGCCTGGAGAGGCCGAGGTGGTGCCGGCCGTCCCCTGAAAAAGCCAAGGCGGGGCCGCCCAAAGGCAGCCCCGCCAGGTCCAGCTTCAACTAACAATCCCGAGAGTCGCACCCCCGGGAATTGGGCAAAAGAACTTCAACGCACCCGGTATGACGCATGCGCGCGCCCAAGGTTCCATCCGGGACAAACAATTCGGCCTTTTTGTCTGCCCACCTGGAATATTCCGGCAACCAGGCCGCTTTGTGCTCGACCGGTCTGCGCCGGAGTCTTTTCTGCCCCTTGCCGCCGCTCAGCGGAGTGCCGTAAACTGCGTTGGCCGGCCGGAAGTACCAGGCTTCTGCCTTGGTGCTCGCGCCGGACCTGAGATCCCTTCACCTTGGGGCAGGAAGGGCCGGATTTGAACCACGCCCTGCTGCTGCCGGCCAATTCTCTCAACATGAAACCCCCATTAAACGGATACATCCCCTGCCAGTCAGCCTTCCGGTCCGGACTGGGTGCTTTCGCCCTGACCGTCTTGGCCATGGGCATTGCTGGCTTCGCTTCCGCGCCGGCCTTTGCCGCCGCCCCGGGCGACCCGGCGGCGACGCCCACCCCTGGCAAGCCCGCGCCCGTAGGTGACTACGTCGAAAGCTATGACACGCTTTACAACAGTCTCACCATCCAGCGGCAGGGCACGCGCGTTGAGCTGCGGGCCCGTTCGCGGCGGGGCGAGTTCTACGAGTCGGTCGTGGACGTGGCCGACCCGCTCAACCTCATCCTCCAATACTCCCGCACGGTCTATGCGGCGGCCTTCTTCCAACCGGAGCCCAAGCGCGCGTTGATCATCGGCCTGGGCGGCGCGGGCATCCACCGCGTGTTCACCATGGCCTATCCTGACACGCTCCTCCAAACCGTGGAACTCGACCCAAAGATATTCGAGCTCTGCCAGTCCCGGCTCGATTTCAAACCCACGGCCAAAACCCCCGTCGCCCTCATGGACGGCCGGATGTTTGTTAAGCGCGACACCACCAAATGGGACTGGATTCTCCTCGACGCCTTCCGGGGCGGCTATGTGCCCGCGCATCTCAAGACCGAGGAATTCTACCGCGAATGCGCCGCCCGGCTGAGTGACAAAGGCGTGTTCATCAGCAATCTCCACGAGGGGACCGAGCTTTACTATGCCGACATCAAGACCATCCAGCAGGTCTTTCCCCAGGTCGTGCTCTTCAATCCCTCTGGTTCAGGCAATGTCATGGCCTTCGCGGTCAACTATCAGACGCCGGTCATCACCGATCCCGCCAAATGGCCCGATGCCGCCGCATTGGGCAAACGTTTCGCCGGCCACCTCGATCTCACCGCCATTCTTAAGGAGCACATCCCCATCCCCGCAGAGCAGGTTGCGGCCGCTGAGGTCATTACTGACGATTTCAACCCCGCCGAACTGCTCAACGTCGTCAAGACCAACGACGAGGCCAAGGGCCGGTGAGGCAGAAAAATATTGAAGCTGGAAGCCAGGAAACCATGAACGAGCCGTTTATTATTATTTCATCGCTTTCTGGCTTCTGAATTAACTCCCCATGGGCGACTTGCCGACAAAACCCAGCCACACCGCACGCAACACCGTGATCGGTGTCGCGGTGGCGCTGCTGCTCTATGTGTTGAGCATTGGTCCGGTGGTAAAGCTGGGAATGCAGTGGAAAATCCCTGAAAGGGCTGGTCCTGCCATTACTGTTTTTTACGCCCCCCTGGGTTGGCTTGCCGGGCACGACAAGAAATTGACCGGCCCATTGCTTGATTGGTATGTTGGTTGGTGGATTAAATGATCTCCCTTTTCCCTCCAGTTTGCGCTTGGTTTCCTGGCTTCCTGGCTTCCCCCTTTAATCATTCTCCCCCTTTCCCCCATGTCCCTCTACATCGGCATCGATTCCGGCACCCAGTCCGTCAAAGCGGTCGTCCTCGACCTCGACACCCGCAAGGTGGTCGCCGAGGCCCGCGCGCCCCACGCGCTCATCCCCGGCCTTCCGGTCGGCCATATGGAGCAGCACCCGCGCGACTGGACCTCCGCCCTCGACTCCGTGCTGGCCGAGGTCTGCGCAAAAATTGACCGCGGCCGGGTGCGCGGCATCGGGGTTTCGGGACAGCAGCATGGCTTCGTCCCGCTCGATGCGCAGGGCGAGGTCATCCGCGCCGCCAAGCTTTGGTGCGACACCAGCACGGCCCCGGAATGCGCCCTCATCACCAAAAAACTCGGCGGACCCAAGGCCGCCATCCGCCAGACGGGCAACCTCATCCTCCCCGGCTTCACCGCGCCCAAAATCCTCTGGCTGAAGCGCCACGAGCCCGCGCATTACGCCCGCCTCCGCCAGGTGCTGCTGCCGCATGATTACCTGAATTACCACCTGACCGGAAATTATTTCATGGAGTTTGGCGATGCTTCCGGCACCGCGCTCATGGACGTGCGCCAGCGGATCTGGTCCCGCGCCACCCTGCAGGCCATCGATAAAAATCTGGCCGATTTTCTCCCGCCGCTTTCCGGTTCGCACGAGGCCGCCGGCACCCTGCGCCCCGCCTTGGCCAAAAAACTCGGCCTCTCCGCCGATGTGGTCGTAAGCGCCGGTGGCGGCGACAACATGATGGGCGCGATTGGCACCGGCAATGTCACGCCCGGGGTCGTCACTGCGAGCTTTGGCACCAGCGGCACGATCTACGCCCATGCGGCCAGGCCGGTGGTCGACCCGCAGGGGGAGATCGCCGCGTTTTGCTCCTCGACCGGCGGCTGGCTGCCCCTGCTTTGCACGATGAATGTCACCACCGTGACCGAGCACGTCCGCGCGCTGCTCCGGCTCGACCACGCTGCGCTGAACGCCGCGGTCGCCGCCACGCCCGCCGGCGCGGGCGGACTCGTGTTGCTGCCCTACCTGGCGGGCGAGCGCACGCCCAATGTCCCCGACGGCTCCGGCGTGCTCCTGGGTCTGAACAACCAGAACTTCACGGCCGGCCATCTTGCGCGGGCTGCGATGGAGGGTACGACCATGGGCATGAACTACGGTCTGCGCCGGCTCGCCGTGCTGGGGGTGAAGGCCCGGGAAATTCGCGTGACCGGCGGCGGGGCGAAATCACCCGTCTGGCGGCAGCTCATGGCCGACATCTTTGGCGTGCCGGTGGTGGCCATGGTTGAGGACGAGGGGGCCGCGCTCGGCGGCGCGTTGCAGGCCGCGTGGTGTGTCGCGCTTCGCGAAGGCCGCAAGGCGAAGCTGGCGGATTTCACGACCGGCACCGTGGCGCTCAACGAGGCGACCCGCTGCATTCCGGACAAAAAGAACGTGGCGCGGTACCGCGAATTGCAGGCATTGCAGGACAGCCTGAGTGTGGCCTTGCGCGCGAAAATTTTCCCGGCGCAACGGAAGTTGGCGGGCGGCGGCTGAGTATATTCAGCCCGCCGATCTTGTAGCCCGCTTCGGGAGAAGCGGGATTCCCTCCCGTCGGCAATGCCCATCGCGCCCAAATCCAAGCTCCCGCGTCTCCCGCGCGAATGGTATCAGGGCCGCGCGATGGTGCTCTGGACGCACACGTTTGAGCACCGGTCCACCGGCTGGCTCAATGAACCGTTTCATGCCCGCTTTCGCGAGGTGCTGCTGCACGCCGGCGCACGGTATCGGCTCGCCTGCCCGGTCTATCTGCTCATGCCCGACCACTGGCATCTGATCTGGCTCGGGCTCGCGGACGATAGCGACCAGCATACCGCCACCCGGATGTTACGAAAACATCTCCAGCCACTTCTTGGCACTGCCAAGTTGCAAGACCGGGCACATGACCATGTGCTGCGCGACGATGAGCGGAAGCGGGGCGCATTCATGGCCGCCTGCCGCTATGTCTGGGAAAATCCGGCCCGCGCGAATTTGGTGCCGGCGTGGACGGCGTGGCCGTATGTCGGGGCGATCGTGCCCGGCTATCCCGATTTTGACCCGAGGGCGGATGAGTTTTGGGAGGATTTCTGGAAAATATATCTGCGCTTGAGCGATCCCGGCTCTCCCGAGCCGGGCTACCCCGCCAGCCCGCCGATCTTGTAGCCCGCTTCGGGAGAAGCGGGATTCCGAAGGCCAGCGCGCCACCCACCCCTTACTCAAACCGCAAGGCCTCGATCGGATCGAGCTGCGCGGCTTTCCACGCCGGAAAGAAGCCGAAGGCCACCCCCACCAGCGCGCTGAACCCGAAAGACACGATGATCCAAAAAACCGGCACCAGCACCGGCAGCCCAAAGAAATAAGTGACCAGCTTGGAGAACCCGATTCCGGCCCCCACGCCCACCATCCCGCCCAGCGAGCTGAGAATCACGGCCTCGATCAGAAACTGCCACAGCACGTCGCGTCCGTGGGCCCCGACCGCCAGTCGGATGCCAATCTCCCGCGTGCGCTCGGTCACGCTCACCAGCATGATGTTCATGATGCCGATGCCGCCCACAATCAGCGACACGCACGCCACGCTGCCGAGCAGGATCGTGAGCGTGCGCGAAGTCTGCGTGGCGGCGTCGGCGATCTCCACCTGGTTCCGCACGGTAAAATCCTGATCCCGCCCCTTGCGCCGCTGGACGAGCAAGTCGGTGACGTTTTGCTGCACCTCGTCCATGTCCTCGGCGCGGTCGGTGGCAATGAGGATGGAGCCAAACGTGGTGCGCTTTGACAGCCGGGTCATGTGCGAAGTATAGGGAATGATCACGACATCGTCCTGATCCTGGCCGTTGAGATTGAAGCCCTTGGGCGCGAGCTGGCCGACAATCTTGAAGGGGATGTTGCGGATGCGCAGCGTCTGGCCGATGGGATCCTCGTTGGGGAAAAGCTGGTCGGCAATGGTTTTGCCAATGACGGCCACCTTGCCGTTGCTGCGCACCTCGGCATCGCCGAACATCGCCCCCTGCACCAGTTGCCAGCTCCGGATATCGGGATAATCGGGCGATTCCCCCAGGATGCCCTGCTGCGGCTGCCAGTTCAGGCCGTTGGCAAGCACCTGGGCGTTGCCGCGGACCTCGGGGCTGATGCCATAGATATGGGGAACTTCGGCGCTGATGGCCGCGACATCCTCCGGTGACAGGGTCGAGGCCGTGCCGCCGCCGCTGCGTGCCCCGCCGGTGGTGAAACTGCCGGGAAACACCGTGATGACATTCACGCCGAGGCTGGCGACCTGCGCCTCGACCTGCGCCTTGGCACCGGTGCCCAGGCTCACGGTCGCAATCACCGCGCCGACCCCGATGATCATGCCGAGCGCCGTGAGCATGGAGCGGAGCTTGTTGCGGCGGAGCGCGCGCAGGGCGACGATGATGGTGTTGGAGAAGCGCACGGAAGTGGGGGATCAGGCTGCGGCGCCCGTGAGCTTGGCGGCGGTCTCGGCCTCCTGCAGTTTCTTCAGCTCGGCGCCCGCCAGCAGGCGGTCCGCCACCTGCTCGTCCCGGACGACCCGGCCGTCGCGCAGCACCAGGTTGCGCTTGCAGTAATGGGCGATGTCCAGCTCATGCGTGACCATCACGATGGTGATGCCCTCGTCGTTGAGCCTCTGGAACACTCCCATGACCTCCACGGAGGTCTTGCTGTCGAGGTTGCCCGTCGGCTCGTCCGCGAGCAGGATCTGTGGTTCGTTGACCAGGGCGCGCGCGATGGCGACGCGCTGCTGCTGGCCGCCGGAGAGCTGGTTGGGGAAATGGTCCGCGCGTGCCGCCAGCCCGACGATGTCGAGGCAATGCAGCGCCCGTTTGTGCAGGTCGCCCGCCGAAAGCCCATGGCGGCGGTACAGCATCGGCAGTTCGACATTTTCCAGCGCGGTCGTGCGGGACAGCAGGTTGAAGCCCTGGAACACAAAACCAAGCTTCTGGTTGCGGATGTCGGCCAGGGCGTTGCGGTCGAGCCCCGAAACATCCGTGCCGTCGAGCAGGT
>CAIXIZ010000195.1 GCA_903919625.1 uncultured Verrucomicrobiota bacterium | reverse complement strand
TCCAGCCCGGCGGCCGTCGCGGCGGCATGCAGGACACGGATTTCGTCATCGTCGAGCGCGCGGACAATGATGAGGATGGCGCTGGCACCCGCCGCGCGGGCTTCCAGCACCTGGATCGGATGCACCATGAAATCCTTGCGAAGGCAGGGCCGCGCCGGCGGCACGGTGCGGAAATGCGCCGTCACCCCGCGCAGGTCATCGAGCGTGCCGCCAAAGAATTTCTCGTCCGTCAGCACGGAGAGCGCGTCGGCGCCGGCGGCCTGATAGCGGCGGGCCTGCCCGACGGCGGACACGCCGGCCTGGATGATTCCCGCGGAAGGCGAGCGGCGCTTGATCTCGGCGATGACGGCAAGCTGGCCGTCGGCGCGGCGCAGCGCCGCGGCAAACGAGGGGACCGGCGGCAGGCCCGCGTGCAGCGCGGCGAGCTCGTGCTCGGGGCTAGGCCGGACGAGCGGCGCAATCTCGCGACGCTTCCAGGCCATGATCTCAGTGAGCTTGTCGGACATCGGCCCAATGGCCGCAAAGGGGCGCCCAAGGCGCAAGCACAACCGGCGCGTTTTTCTTTGCGCCGCGCGCCGCTTTTTGCGGCCATGGGGTCATGAGCGCCCTCGACGACCTTCGCCAGACCATCGCGCGGCTGCGCGGCCCCGGCGGCTGCCCGTGGGATCAGGAGCAGACGCACGCCAGCCTGGTGCGCTGCCTGATTGACGAGGTGAGCGAGCTGATCGACACCATCGACCGGCACGATCTGCCGCATATGCGCGAGGAGCTGGGCGATGTGCTCATCCAGGTCGTGTTTCATGCGCAGCTCGCGGCGGAGGCGGGCCAGTTCAACTTGGAGGACGTGGCGCGGGAGGTGAACGACAAGCTCATCCGCCGTCATCCGCATGTGTTTGGTGCGGACAAACTGCAGACTTCCGCCCAGGTGCTGGTCAAATGGGATGAAATCAAGGCGCAGGAAAAGAAAAACGGCCCGCCGGCCAGCGGCACCGTGTTCAAGGAAATGCCCCCGCGCCTGCCCGCGCTCATGTTGGCCGAGGCGGTGTGGAAGCAGATTGAAAAGAAAAATCTGCCCGTGACCGGGATCGTGGACGCCGCCGGCATCAGCGCGCTCGGCGGGGCGCTGGATGACGCGGCCCTGGGCCAGCGGCTGTTTGCGCTGGCGGCGGCGGCCCGCGCAAAAGGGCTCGATCCCGAAGGGGCGCTGCGCCGGCACACGGCCCACGTGATGCAGGAGGTTGAGGCCAGGCTGGCGGCCGGCGCCGGACACAACCCGGCGGCAGCGCAGCCAGCCGGGTGAGGGCTTGGCGCCTGTCCGATGACCAAGGAATCCAGCCCCAGCCCCCTGCCAGCGGCGGTCGTCGCCGAATGGCTGACGCCGTTCCTGGATTTCCTCGCGCATGAACGCCGCTACTCTGGTTACACGCTGCGGAACTACCGCCAGGCGTTTGAGGATTTCTGGCGCTGGCTCGCCACGGGGGCTCCTGGGCATGGCCTCGCCCGGCTGGAACCGCGCGAGGCCCGCGATTTTGTCATTGAGGCGCAAGGCCGCTATGGTCGGCGCACCCTGCACAACCACGTCTCGGCCCTGCGCGCATTTTACAAATTCTGGCTGACGCAGGGGCGCGTGGCGCGCAACCCCTTCACCGGCGTGCCGCTCCCGCGGCTGGAAAAACGCCTGCCGCAGTTTCTCACCGAGACGCAGATGCGCGACCTGCTGGCCGGGCCACAGCGCCTGATCGACGGCGGCGACCTCGATGCCTTCACCGCGTGGCGCGACCGCCTCGTCATGGAGCTGCTTTATGGCGGCGGCCTGCGCGTGAGCGAACTCGTGGGTTTGAATTACGTCCAGCTCGACTTCGAGGCCGGCGTCGCGCGTGTGCTGGGCAAGGGCCGGAAGGAACGCCTGTGCCCGCTTGGCCGGGTGGCGACAGCGGTGCTGGTAAAGTGGCGCGACGAATTTGCGCGCAATACCTCGCCCTCCAGCCCGGTCGTCGTCACTCCCCGGCACCGGAGGCTGTCGGTGCGGGCGGTGCAACTGCTGCTGAAACGTTACCTGGCGCTCGCCGGCCTGCCGCCCGACCTCACCCCGCACAAGCTCCGCCACAGTTACGCGACGCATCTGCTCAACGCCGGCGCCGACCTGCGCCTCGTGCAGGAGCTGCTGGGCCACGCCAGCCTGAACACGACCCAGATTTACACCCATGTGAGTGTCGCCCGGCTTAAGGATGTCTATAACAAGGCGCACCCGCGGGCGTGAGGGGTGCGGCGCAGTCCGGTGCAGCCCAGAACTCCCGCTTCTCCCGAAGCGGGCTACAGGCGGAAAGTAAGGCTACGGGCGGAAAGCAACTGGCTCGGGAGAGCCGGGACGGGACGCACTTACGGAGCCTCGAAATAGTCGAGGCTTTTGCCGTGCGTCTCTTCCAGCCCGTGCAGCGCCCACAGGGCGATGCCAATGCAGACCGCACCCACCAGCGCCGCGCTGCCGAGGGTGGCGGCGGCCGAAGGAGGGTCGGACCGCCCGTCTATCCAGAGCTTGCCCCAACCAAACGCCGCCGAGATCGGCACCAGGGCACCGCGCACGAAGTTTGGCACCGTGGTCGCCACGGTGGCCCGGAGATTGGTGCCAAATTGCTCCGCCCCCACCGTGACGAACACCGCCCAATAGCCCACCCCGAGCCCGAGCAGGAACACCAGGCCGTAGAACACCGCCACGCTCTCCCCCCGCACCAGCAGATAGGCCGTACACGCCGCCAGGGTAAGCAGGAGGAAACCACACACGATTTTTTTGCGGGAGCCGAGCCGCTGGCTCAGCCAGCCGCTGGCGAAGTCACCCACGGTCAGGCCCAGATAGGCGCAGGCGACTGCATGGGCGGCGGTCTTGATCTCCCCCTGCACCCCCAGCGCGGTGGCGAACTCGGGGGCGAGCGTCACCAGCACCCCGATGACAAACCAGCTCGGCAGGCCGATGAGAATGCAGCGCGCGTATTTGCCGAAGCGGGCCCGGTTGGTAAACAACGCGAAAAAATTCCCGCGCGACACTCCGCTCACGTGCTGCATCTGCCGGAACATCCCGGACTCCGCCACCCCCAGCCGCAGCGCGAGCAGGGCGAGGCCCAGCCCGCCACCGATGAAGAAGGCCACGTTCCAACTGACCAGGTCGGCCACCAGCCCGCCGACCACCGCGCCAAACACGCCGACAGTGGCGACAATGGTCGTCCCGTAGGCGCGGCTTTCCTTGGGCAGCACCTCCGAAACCAGCGTGATGCTCCCGCCCAGCTCGCCCGCCAGGCCGACCCCCGCGATGAAGCGGCAGATTTCATAGCTGCCGATGGAGTGGACAAAGCCGTTGGCGATGTTCGCCACCGAATAGAGCAGGATGGAGCCGAACAGCACCGTCACGCGCCCGAGCCGGTCGCCGAGCACACCAAAAACAATCCCGCCGGCCAGCATCCCGACCATCTGAAG
Source organism: uncultured Verrucomicrobiota bacterium (assembly GCA_903919625.1). Taxonomy (GTDB): domain Bacteria; phylum Verrucomicrobiota; class Verrucomicrobiia; order Opitutales; family Opitutaceae; genus CAIYUN01. The sequence continues at coordinate 1,158 of CAIXIZ010000195.1, read as the reverse complement.
ATTGAGCAAACGCACGCCGTAGTCGGTGAGCTGCGTGCCGGCGAAGCCCAGGGCCTTGAGGCTGGGAATGCGCACGAGGCTGAAAAGGATCAGGTCGTAGATGTCGACGAAGTAGCCCAGCGCGCCGACAATCACGGCCGGTTGGAGCAGAAGGCGGAGGAGGGAGCCGGGGGCGGCGGCAGAGGACGGGCGGGCCATGCGCGCGAAGGTAGGGGCGGCGTCTTCCGCGAGACAAGCCGGATTGACCGGCACCGCTCACACGATCTTGAGCTTGGGCAGGTCCTGACCGTCCACCAGGCCGACCGGACGGCCTTTGTCATCCACCACGATCAAGTCGTCGATCTTGGACGCTTCAAAAATCCGCAGGGCGTCCACCGCCAGCGCGTCAGCGCGGATGGTCTTGGGCGCACGGGTCATGAACTCCGCCACGGGTTGCCGCAAAAACTCCGGCCCGGTGAGCGCGCTGCGGCGGAAATCACCGTCGGTGAACACGCCGGCCAGCCGGCGGGTGCGCGGTTGCACCAGCGCGATGCTGCCGCTGCGGGCCTTGGTCATGGCAAGGATGGCGTCCTGAATGGTCACGGTGGCGGGTGCGACGGGCAGCCGGTCGCCGGAGCGCATGATGTCGCGCACGCGCAGCAGCAGCACCCGGCCGAGGTTGCCCGCCGGGTGGAACCGGGCGAAATCGTCGCGCGTGAGCCCGCGCGCCTCCAGCAGCACCATGGCCAGCGCGTCCCCGAGCCCGAGCGCCGCCGTGGTGCTGGCGGTGGGCGCGAGTTCGAGGGGACAGGCCTCCCGCGGGACGCGGTAGAGCAGCCGCAAGCCGGTGATTTTGGCCAGCTCGGATGTCGCGTTGCCCGTGAAGGCGACGGGCTGCACGCCAAAACGCCGCAACATCGGGACAAGGCGCAGCACCTCCTCGGACTGCCCGCTATGGCTCAGCAAAAACGCCAGGTCGCCTTCGGCGCAGAGACCCAGATCGCCATGCAAGGCCTGGGTGGCATCCAGAAAACAGGACGAAACGCCCGTGCTGTTGAAAGTTCCGGCGAGCTTTTGCGCGATATGGGCGTTCTTGCCCACTCCGGTAAAGATCAGCTTGGCCCCCGCCGCCACCGCCACCTCGACGGCGCGCGCCACGGCCACGAACTCCGCCAGATC
>CAIXIZ010000194.1 GCA_903919625.1 uncultured Verrucomicrobiota bacterium | reverse complement strand
GGCGGCGTGACCTTGAAGATCAGCGAGCTCAACCCGCGCCTGCTCGGGGCGCAGGCGGGCGGCGAACTGTACGCGACCGTCGCGCCGGAAGACGCCGTGGTGCTGACGGAGTAAACGCCATGCCCACATCAGCTGCCATTTCCAGCCGGAGGAGGAACCGCCTGAACCCAAGGCGCCGGAAGCGGGGCGGGGACAATGCGCTCCACCCCTTGGTTGCAGCCAGGCCGGTGGGAGGCCGCCCATGAAACGGACCCTTGTCCTGCTCCTGCTGGTTGCCGTGGTGGTGCTGCCCTTCGCTTTGCGACCGGCACGGGAAGAAGGAGCGACGGGCCAACCGGCGGATGACACCCTGGTGATCATTTCCCCGCACAATGCGGCGATCCGCGCCGAGTTTGACCTGGCCTTTCGCCGTTGGTACCGGATCCAGACGGGACGGACCGTCTCGCTCGACTGGCGCATCATCGGTGGAACCAGTGAAATCGCACGGTTTCTGGACGGAGCCTATAATGCGTCGTTTCAAAATCTTTGGTCGGGCCGGCTGGGTCATGCCTGGTCCGATGCGGTGCAGGCCGGCTTCACGAATTCCAATCTGCCCGTCAATGCCGGCACGGAGGTGCAGACCGCGCGCACCGCCTTTCTGGCGTCGGACGCCGGCTGCGGCATTGATCTGTTTTTCGGTGGCGGTTCATTTGACTTTATCCGGCAGGCGCAGGCCGGACGGCTGGTGGACAGCGGGATGCTGCTGGCGCATCCCTCCTGGTTTGCCGACGCGATCATTCCACAGTCCTATGCGGGAGAGGAGCTCTGGGACAAGGATGGCCGTTGGTTTGGCTGCGCACTAAGCGCGTTCGGCATCGTGTACAACCGCGACGAGCTGGCGCGACGCGGATTGGCGCCACCCCAGCAATGGGCCGACCTGGCCGATGGGCGTTATTTGGGAGGGGTGGCGCTCGCCGACCCGACCAAGAGTGGCTCCATGGCCAAAGCGTACGAGAACCTCGTCCAGCAGCAGATGCAGGTGCGATTAAACCGGTTGCGTCTGGGACAACCCAGCGGAGGGGGCGGAGACCAGGCAATGGAAACCTCCGCTGTCCGAGATGGCTGGCTCGACGGGTTGCGGTTGATACAGCTCATTGCGGCCAATGCGCGCTATTTTACCGATTCCGCACAAAAAGTGCCCATTGATGTCGCGGCCGGTGACTGCACCGCGGGAATGTGCATCGATTTTTTCGGACGGCAGCAGGCCGAGTCAGTACAATCGCGGGGAGCAAGTGATCGGGTCGGCTATATTTCTCCCGTCGGCGGCACGGTGGCGTCAGCCGACCCCATCGGTTTGCTGCGCGGTGCGCCCCACCGTACGGTGGCGGTAAAATTTATCGAATTTGTGCTTTCCCCGGAGGGGCAGAAGCTTTGGAACCTCGCCCCCGGCACGCCCGGTGGACCGGAGCATTACGCATTGCGCCGGCTGCCGGTGCGCAAGGATTTTTACACCGACACAGCGCTGATCCCGTGGCGGAGCGACCCGGCGGAACAGCCGTTCGCACCGGGTGGGCAGCTTATTTACCGTCCAGCATGGACGGGGGGCGTGTTTCGGGAGCTAAGTTTCATCGTCCGCGTGATGTGCATTGATTCGCATCCGGAGCTGACCGAAGCATGGCGGGCCATCACGGCCGCCGGCCGCCCGGCGGATGCCCTGTCAGTCCTGCAGGATTTGACGGCCGTGGACTATGCGGCGGCGAACGGCCAGATTCACACGGCCTTGAACTCGAAAAACCCGGCCGACGCCTTGCGGCTCACCCGCGAGCTGGGCACCGCTTTTCGGGCGCAATACCGCCGCGCGGCTGAGCTGGCGAGGTCGAAGCACTCATAATGACATGGTTCTGAGGGGGTGGTGGCGCAATATTTTCGCATTGCGCGACCAGTCCCGTTTACACTCCATCGGCAGCCATGCGTTTCAACTGCCCCGGAACACGAGGAAAGCCCTTCACCCCTTTTTCGTCACTCTGCACGGCCATCTTTTTGTGCCTCATGCTTTCCGCCCAGGCGGCCGGCGAGGTCGCACCGGCACCTGACGCAACCCCGGATTTTGGCCTGACTGGCGATTGGGGCGGACTCCGCCAAAAGGCCGCGAACGCCGGAATCACCTTTGACCTGTCCAACACGCTCGACCTATCCCGGCCGTTCCAAGGCGTGTTGGACGAACGTACCGCATTGCGCGGACTGTTTGACCTGCGGGCCGGATTTGTCCCCTCGGCATGGCGGGATGGCAAGTTTACCGCGGAGTATCTTGCTTTGGCGGGATCCAATGGGAGCGGGGACATTGGTGTGCTGGTAAATTACTCCAATATCGATGCGGCGCGTTTTCACCACTGGGGTGAGCTGTCTTACCAGCAAATCCTGTGCGATGGCGCGCTCCGGCTCAAAGCGGGCCAAATCGATGCCAATACCGAGTTCGCTCTCGCGGCGGCGGGCGCGGAATTTATCAATGCTGCCGCGGCGTACAGCCCAACCATCGTGACGCTGCGAACCTATCCCAACCCGGCGCTCGGGGCGAATGCCTTTGTCCAAGCCGGCCGGTTTAATCTGGGACTCGGAGCCTACGGCAGCACCATCCAGCAAAGTCCGAGTTTTGACCGTCCATTCCTGATCGGCGAGCTGGGGTTCCAAGACGACGCGCTCGGCCTGC
>CAIXIZ010000193.1 GCA_903919625.1 uncultured Verrucomicrobiota bacterium | reverse complement strand
GCCGGAACCCATTATAGCGGACGTCGGGGCAGGTGATGAACTGGAGGGCCAGCAGGCCATCGGGCCGGAGGACCCGGTGGAGCACGCGGCAAAAATCCGGCAGGTAACGATGGCCGAGCGCCTCCATCATTTCAATGGAGACAATTTTGTCAAAAGAACCGCTGAGTTCGCGATAGTCCTGGAGCCGCACCTCGACACGGTCCGCCAGTCCGGCGGCGACGACCTGGCAACGCGCAAACTCAAATTGCCGCTGTGAGATGGTCACGGTGGTGACCCGGCAGCCGTAGGTGCGGGCAGCATGCAGGGACCATCCGCCCCAGCCGGTGCCGATTTCAAGGACATGATCGGTTGGGGTCAGCCGCAGGCTGCGGCACAGGGCGTCGTTTTTCTCCCGCTGAGCTTCCGCCAGTGACCCATAAGGTGCCTGGACCGGCCATTTGGCGGACGAGTACATCATGCCCGGATCCAGCCATAGGGCAAAAAAATCGTTGGAAAGATCGTAATGTTCGGCGATGTTGCGGCGGGCGGTGGTGCGGGTGTTCGGGCGCAGGACATGACCCAGGCGGTTGACCAGATGCAGCAGGTTTTGCGCGAGCACCCGGGCACGGCGCGAACCGGAAAGTCCGGGCGTATTTTCCAGGTTAAGGATGAACCAGGCGATGACCGCGGCGAGATCGGGGCTCTCCCAGTCGCCATCCATATAGGATTCGCCGAAGCCAATGTCACCCGACCAGAGACATTTTTTGAAAAACGCCTCCTGGCGTACACGGATGATGGCCCGTGCCGACAAACCGAGCGGGAGCTGCAGCGCTGGCGACGAACCGGGCGTGCCAAACTCTGCCGTGGTTCCGTCCGGCAGCTCGAGGTGCAGCTGGCCATGCTTCATGCCGGCCAGGACACTCCAAACGACGCGGCGCGCGGTTGATGGCCGGTGGGAGGTCACAAATGCCGTGCCAGTCGCAGCTTCAGAGGGGGATGAGCAAGTTTCGGAGTTCATACGGTGTCGGGACGGTGGGGAAGAGGCGTGGTGGCGATGGGAATTGCCTCCGGTATGGGGCCAGCATGATCGGGACGGTAGAGATCACGCTGGTCGGCGGACCGTGCCGCTTTGGCAAACCACGGCACGCGTTTCAACCACAAGCGCAAGGCATGCCAATGAATGAGCGAAATGGTGTGGAGCGGTTGCAGCGGGTGGCGGAAGGTGAGCGAGGCCAGCGCCCCGTCGGTGAGAGGCCGGGCGCGACCGGTCAGCGTGCTGGTGAGGGTACGGGTGGGGCCGACATAGTCATCAATCTGGATGGCAAGGCGTTCGGCGGGTGGGCGGAGCTGGAAGTCGAAGGACACGTCTACATCGGAAAAGGGTGAAACGTAAAAATGCTTCGGGACACGTTTCTGAAAGGAGACAAGGTTCTGGTCGCTGGATGCGGGCGGCAGGATCCTTGTCTCCGGTCCGAGGAAAAACGGCTTCATCTCGCGAAACGTGTTGGTTATTTCGGGCAGGGCGGCGACACAGACGCCGGTGTGATCATAGCAAAAATAAAATGAGACCGGGTTGAACAAGTAACCGGCGACGCGGGGCATGGTGATCAGCTCGATGCATCCGCCCGCCAGGTTGATGCCGTGCGTGGCGAGGCAGTCCCTGATCCGGGCCTTCAGGTTCTGCGGTGGGGAGTTTGCTGGCGGCGGAGGCGCGGCGGTGGGGTGGTGCGGTGGTTCGTGCACCGGCAGATAGTCGGTGTCGCGAAACGAATAGAGGTTCGGGCGGCCGACCGAAAACAGGCGCAGTTGCCGGTCCAGCAGGTCAAGTTCGTCCAGGTCGAGGGCGAACAGAAAAATGCGATAGGCAAACCGGTGGGCTTTGGGCGAAAAGCGCCGGTGCATGACCTGGCATTCGTAGAGTCGGGAGCGCATGGCGCGGGAGGTGGCGGGCGGATGGCGGCGGATGCGACCATGCTTTGCCCGCCAAATCAAACGTTTTAAGCGCGTCGATGGATGCCGGCAATTTCACTAGAAAGGGCTCAAAGGACGGACGGAGCCAGACAATTGGCCTGACGCTGATTCACGCCGGGTGCCAGGGAGGGGCGGGGAGGCTCACGGCGGATGGGTTCGGGCAGCCGCCGTTCAGTCGTCCGCCATGGCATGGGCTTCGGCCAGGTTGGCACCACAAATCGTGACCGCGGGCGGGTTGCTGCAGCGGACCGCTTCAAACCGGCCACGGGTCGCGCCCGAGGAGCTGAGTGCAAAGGCGGTGGGCGCTGAACAGGCCGTCTTCGTGAAAACCGTAACGTTGCCACGCGCCCACGAAATAGGTCTCGGTCGTGCCTTCGGCGGAGGCGTTGAGCCCCGGTATTTCCTCCTGGGCCCGGATCGCGCCAAGGTTGAACAGGGGATGTTCATAGGCGATGCGGCGGAGGACTTTTTCGGCCGCGATGCTCTCAGGCCGGCCGATGCTGACGAAATAGTTTTCCCGGTCGGAGACGCCCTGGAGTGAATTCATCCAATAGTGCGTCGCTGTTGAAATGTGCCCTGCGGCGGAGCGGTTGATTTCGTAGTTCCAGCTCGACCAGGCCAGGCGCGTGCGTGGCATCACGGTGGCGTCGGTATGGAGCGTGGCGGTATTGGACAGATAACGGAACTGGGCGAGGAGGCGCCCTTCCGCCGGGGTGGGATGGTCCAGCAAGGCGAGCGACTGGTCAGGATGGCAGGCCAGGATGACGCGGTCAAAGCGCCCGGCCGAGCCGTCGAGAGTTTTCACGGTCACTCCCTGGCCGGCGTGGCGGACGACCTGTGCGACCGGTGATGCGAGGCGCAGGTGCTCGCGAAAGGGGGCGGTCAGTCGGGAGACATAGGCCTTTGCCCCACCCACGACGGTCCACCAGGGATGTTGCGTATGGAGGCCGAGGAACCCATGGTTGTGGAAGAAGCGCAGGAGCGTGGTCGCGGGAAAGGCCAGCATCAGCTCCGGCGGCGTGCTCCAGACGGCAGCGCTCATGGGCACAAGGTAGAGGTGGAGGAAATCATCGCCGTACTGGCGGCGGCGAACATACGCCTCGAGGGTTTCGGCCTGTCCGGCCGGATCGTCAATCGCGGCGGCGGCCTCCCGGTTAAAACGGGCAATGGCGGCGAGCAGCCGCCAGAAGCGGGGCCGGAGCAGGTTCCGCCGTTGGGCGAACAAGTGGTTGAGGGACGACCCGGCAAACTCGAGGCCGCGGCCGGCGTGACGGACGCTGAAGGACATCGGGGCGGGCCTGAGGGGCACCTGCAGACCGGTGAACAGCCGGGTGAGCAACGGGTAGGTGACATGGTTGAAAACCATGAAACCGGTGTCGATCGGCAGTTCGCGACCGGTGCCAGGTTCGGCCGCGGTCACGGTGTTCGCGTGGCCTCCGGCCTGGTCGGCCTGCTCGAAAATCGTCAGTTCACAGTCGTGCTGGAGGAAATGAGCGCAGCCCAGGCCGGCGATGCCGGTGCCGATGATGCCGACGCGTGCCATGGCGATGCGTGGTAAGGATAACGGGCGCGTGCAACATGCCCGCGGATCAGCTGTCCTTACGTCTGACCAGCCGCATCGGATGCCGGTGCAACGGGAGGTGGGATCAATGTTTTTTGCGCCAGTTCATGGGCGAGTTCGGTCACATCCCGATGGACGGCAGGTCCTTCGGCCTTGTTTGGCATATTGGACTGGGCCGCCGTGGCCGTGGCGACGGCCAGGGCCGCCGCCGTGGGAACGACCCGTTTGAGCGTGGCATATGAGAAGTCGCCGTGGTGAACCGCGGCGCGCTGGGCGGCGGCGACGCTGGCGGCATGCTCGGCACGCTGGCCCTCGTCAAGCACGGCCTGGGGCACGGGCTTCAGACCCCAGATCAGGCCGGTCCAGGAGAGCAGCTTCAGGCCGTAATAAGTGGGGTCGATCTCCCACCAGTAGAACCCGTTGCGGGTGGCCGACTGGTAGCGGTGATGGTTGTTGTGCCAGCCTTCGCCGAGAGTAATGAGGGCCAGGATAAAACTGTTGCGGGAATCGTCCGTGGTCTGGTACCGGCGGCGGCCCATGAGGTGCGCCATCGAGTTGATGCAGGATGTGCCGTGGAAAAGCGCGGTCGTGCTCACAAAAAAGCCCCACCAGAGCATCTGCCATTTGGTCGTGCCAAGCTGGGGAGCATGGATCTCAAGCAGCCAGCCAAAGGCCCAGATGGCGAAGCCCGTCAGGATCGGGACGACGGTGTCGAACCGGTTCAGGAGGACCAGTTCCGGAAACTTGGCGAGGTCGCGCACTTTGGAGTAGTCCGTGGGGAAGTTTCTCCGGCTCGTAATCCAGCCGATATGCGACCACCAAAAACCGTGGACGTGGGGTGAATGGGCGTCTTCTTCGTCATCGGAGTGCTGATGGTGGTGGCGATGGTGGTAGGCCCACCACAGCGGACCCCGCTGCACCGTGGTGCCGCCCCAGAGCGCGAGGAGGAACTGGCCGACGCGGGATGTGCTGTAGGTTTTGTGGGAGAAATACCGGTGATACACCCCGGTGACGGCAAACATCCGCAAAAAATAGAACGCCACCGCCACCCCGACCGCGACCGGGCTCCAGCCGGTCCAGATGACCCCGAGGCAGCCGGCG
>CAIXIZ010000192.1 GCA_903919625.1 uncultured Verrucomicrobiota bacterium | reverse complement strand
TGGACCGCGAGGTGCAGCACCTGCGCGACTCGCTCATCCCGAAATACGCCGAGCTGGTGTATTACGGCTTCTGGTTTGCGCCCGAGCGCGAGGCCTTGCAGGCGCTGGTGGACGAGAGCCAGAAATACGTCACCGGCACCGTGCGGCTCAAGCTCTACAAGGGCAACATCATCACCTGCGGCCGCAAGTCGCCGTATTCGCTGTACGACGACAAGATCGCGTCGATGGAAGGCGTGAAGAGCTGGTACAACCAGAGCGACGCGACCGGCTTCATCCGGCTCAACGGCCTGCGCCTCCGCGCGCGCAACCTCGCGCAAGGCGGACCGAAGGGCTGAACGGGCACGCGCGTTGGTGCGCACCGACTGATCTGGTAGCCCGCTTCGGTAGAAGCGGGATGCATCCTACTGACGGCTTGCCGATGAGTCGGGCGAGTATAGGGTGCCGGTGCTGTGAACCCCGCCACGCCCACGTCCCCGTCCAAACTCGCTTGGTTGGTTCGTGCAGTAATGGCGATGAGTGGCTTCTTGCTAGTGGGCTGGGCCATATTTTATGCTGATTTCATTGCTGCTCTTGTTCGGTTGTAGCCTGCTGGCAACGGTCAAAGTAAATGCTGCGGAAGATGTGATGATTCGATGGATGGGCATTGTTCTCGGCGTGCCTTGTGCCATCTGGTTTTGGTCGGTGGTGCTGCCATAGTAATTCACGTTGCGTCCGGCTTCGCCGACTCCCGCCATTCTGGCGGACACTTTCCGTTCATGAGGATCGCCCGCAGCGCGGTGCCGTTGGGCAAAGGCTTCACGTTTCCGAGCTCGCATGTCCGGGCATGGAGCTGGCGGGCCAGCAATTTCCGGTCGGGGCCGGGCGGCGTCGGCTCGCCATAGACGACGCGGGCGCGGATGCGCCGTTTGGTGAGAAAGTGCCAGAAATGCGGGGCAAAATCCGCCTCACCCCACCAGCAGACTTCGTCCGCTGCCGAGCCATCGCCCTCATCCAGCGCATATTCCAGCCACACCGGTGTGACCGGCCAGCCTTCCCGCACCGCCGGGGCAAAGAGTGAGGAATGAAAGGGCAGCACCGTCCGTCCGTCCGTGCTCGTGCCTTCGGGAAAAAACGCGACCACCGTGCCGTCGGCGACCACGCGCGGAAACTCCCCGATCACGCGATGCACGTCGCGCAGCCGCCGGCGGTTGACAAAAATGGTGCCGGCGCAACACGTCACCCAGCCGATGAGCGGCCAGTCGCGCAGTTCGCGCTTGGCCACAAATACCGCCGGCTGCACCGCCCCCAGCACCACGATGTCCACATAGCTGAGATGGTTGCTCACGAGCAGACCGTGCGAGGGCGGTCTGCCATGGCGCACCACCACAATATGAAACACGCGCAGGTAGCGTCGCGCCCAGCGCTGGGCCCATTGGGCGCGGGCAAGTGGCGAATTAACGCGGCCCGCGAGCCGCACCCGCAGCCAGAAATCTGCGTAGGAAATGAACACGCACGCCACCCAGGTGATGAGCCGGGCGGTCGCTCGAAGCTCGCCCCACACACGGGTCGGGAGGGGTTTGGTCGGTCCAGCTCGGTTCATCCTCGCAGGAAACGCTCCACCGTGTGGGACGGGAGCGTGTCGAGGTCAACCAAGGTGAGGAAATCGATGGTCTGGAACTCGCGGTCGATGGCGGGCGGGCCGCAGATTTTGGCGCCGAGCGAGAGATAGGCGGCGAGGAGCTTGGGCAGGCGGGGTGGCGGCAGGGTCAGCCGGACGAGCGGGCAGGCGAGGTCGGGCAGGGGCTGGGTGCGAAACGGCGCGGGAGCGAGATGTTTGACGGTTAACGCGGCATACAAGGCCGCGCCATCCGCCGGATTCTGCGAGGTGAGCGAGCTGCAGCCCACCAGGTAACGGCCGCCGCGGACACGCGCATATTCCGCGATGCCTTTCCACAGCAGACCGAGCACGGCGCGGTTGCGATGTTCGGAGTGGACGCACGCCCGGCCCAGTTCGACCAGTTCGGCCCGCAGCGGCTCATACGGAGTGAAGTCGAATTCCTTGGCGCTGTAGTAACCGAGGCTCGTGGCGGCCTGCCCACCGGTTTGCAGCCGGTAGGTGCCGATGACTTCGCCCGTGCCTTCGGCCTCGACGAGCAGGTGGTCACAGGCGGTGTCGAACAGGTCCGCGTCCAAGCCGGTGGCATACGAAGCCGCCAGACCCTCGCCCATCTCGACATTGAACACGCCGAAGCGCAGCGCCTGGGCCGCATGCACATCGGCGACGCAGGAGGCAAGGCGCAGCGTGTAGCCGCGGCCGGTTTGGCCGCCGGCGAGCACACGGTCAACCAGCGCCGGGCGGCGCGTGGCAACGGAGGTTTCAGGTAATTCGTTCATGTGGGGAGAAGCGATTGCCTGAAAAATGGGTACCTTTGCCGGACCCGGAAAGCGGCAACCGGCCGGTTTGTGTTAAGATGCGGTTACGCGGGGCAGATTTGTTACGCCAAAAAAACTTTGTGACCTTTGCGCCATTTTCTGACCTGATGGGCCGCCCTCCTTCCCGCCTTTCTCACCTATTGCCCATGTCTTCGCCCGCTCCCTTCCTGCACGACGATTTTCTGCTCACGACCGCCACCGCGCGCGAGCTGTACCACCGGCATGCGGCACCGCAGCCGATTTTTGACTACCACTGCCATCTGCCGCCCGATGAGATCGCGGCCAACCGGCGTTTCGAAAATCTCTTTCAGCTCTGGCTCGCCGGCGACCATTACAAGTGGCGGGCGCTGCGCGCCAATGGCGTGACCGAGGACCTCATCACCGGGGCGGCCTCCGACCACGACAAATTTCTCGCCTATGCGCGGTCCGTGCCGGCGATGGTGCGCAATCCGCTCCACCACTGGTCGCATCTCGAGCTGCGCCGCTATTTCGGGCTCGACCTCCTCATCAATGAGGCCAACGCGCCCAAAATCTGGGCGGCGGCCAACGCGCAGCTCGCCACCCCCGCGCTCTCTGTCCACGGCATTCTCACCAAGTCGAAGGTCGCCGTCGTCTGCACGACCGACGACCCCGCCGATTCCCTCGAACACCACCTGGCAATTGCACAAACCGGTCTCACCACCCGGGTCTATCCCACCTTGCGCCCCGACAAAGTGCTCCTCGTCCACCAGCCCGCCGCGTTCAATGCCTGGTGCGACCAGCTCTCCGCCCGCGCCAATGTGGACGTAAAGAACCTCACGGCGCTGCTCGATGCGCTCGACCGCCGCCACGCGTTTTTCCATTCCATCGGCGGCCGGCTCTCCGACCACGGCCTGGAGGCCATGCCTGACACCGGGTGCACCGAGCGCGAGGCCGCGGCCATTTTCGCCGCCACGCGCGCCGGCACGGCCGCGACCCCTGAGCAGACCGCGAAGTTTGCGGTCTTCATCCTGCTTTTCCTCGGCCGGCTCGACGCCCAGCGCGGCTGGACGAAGCAGCTCCATCTCGGCGGGCTCCGCGACAACAACGCCCGCCTCAGCCGCCGTTACGGGGCCAACGCCGGCACCGACTCAATCGGTGATTTTCCGCAGGCGCGCGGCCTCTCGCGCTACCTCGACACCCTCGATGCCGAGAATGCGCTGCCCAAGGTCGTGCTCTACAATCTCAATCCCGCCGACAACTACGTCTTCGCCACCATGGCCGGCAATTTTCAGGACGGCGTGACGGCGGGCAAAATCCAGTTTGGTTCCGGCTGGTGGTTCCTCGACCAACGCGAAGGCATGGAGTGGCAGCTGAACGCACTCTCGCAGCTGGGACTGCTGAGCCGGTTCGTCGGCATGCTGACCGATTCGCGCAGCTTTGTGAGCTATGTGCGCCACGAATATTTCCGCCGGCTGCTATGCGCGCTGCTTGGCGCGGATGTCGAGGCCGGCCTGATTCCAAACGATGCGGCCGCGCTCGCCGAGCTGGTGGAAAACATCTGCTACGGCAACGCGAGCCGCTATTTCGGGCTGGAGACGGGGAAGTTCAAATAATTGCCGCCGAGAGACAGGCGGGTCGTAGAGGTCTTTGCCCAGTCACCTTCTCCGGCGGCAGCACGACGGTCACCTGACAGACCACTTTGTGGTTGCTCCCGCGGGCATATGCTTTATGGCTGATCCTAAGACATTACAGATTAAGTATTTTCCCATGAAGAATAACGTAAAAATCTTTTGCCGTAACTGGACGCTTTTCGCCTGCCTGCTGCTCATGGGCGCGGCCACGGCAAGCGCCCAGTCGGGCGGACTGTCCCTGCAGTTGTTTCAATTTCCAAATTCCACCTTTGAGAGTGACGCCGCCAGCACGTGGTCAGCCACGGACTCCTACACCGCCTATTTTGCCAATGAGCCCGCAGCATTTGGGCTGTCAACTCCGAGCCTCACGACTTTTAGCGGAGCGAATGGCGTGCTGAATCTGAATCTTTCCAATATCAGCCTCGATGCCAATGGCAATGTCGTGTCATCGGCCGGCCCCTTCAATATTTTCCAGGTTTATGGCTTCTCCTCGACGGCAAATTATGCGGCACGGATGCAGGGGGTGCTCACCATCACCACGGGCGGCACCTATAACTTTGTCACCGCCAGCGACGACGGATCGGTGTTTTTTCTGGATAATACTCTGTTGGTCAACAACAACCGGATCCAAGGCACCACGGCCGTGCAGGCGAGCGTGAGTCTGACCGCCGGCACCCACACGGTTGACATCGGTTATTACCAAGGGGGTGGGGGCGACGATTTTGGGGTGTTTTACCGCGGGCCAGACACGGGATCGGCGATTGTGGCCATTCCCAACACGGCGCTCGGTACTATCCCTGAGCCCTCCACCATTGCCTGCTATGCCGGCCTCGGTGTGCTGGGATTGGCGCTGGTGCGACGTTTCAGGCGACAGTAATGGCGCGATGGGGGCGCAATCCGAGATTATCTGATGGCGGACTTTTCGGCCTCCGTAGAGATTTGAGATTGGCGGCGTTAGCCGGTGGATGGGATCGGTGCTGGTTCCTGGCTCCTTCTTGCATCCGCGCCCATCCGTGCAATCCGCGGTAAAATGATCACCGGTTTTGCCACTCCCGGATGACCGCCGGCAGTTCATGGAAGGTTTTCAGCTCGTAAAAGCGGCCATCGGCGGCCGGAACCTCGTCGGTGTGCTCATGGGTCCAGAGCAGATGGTAGGGCACATGGACGGCCGCGCCGCCGAGCGCGAGCACGGGCAGGATGTCGCTCTTGAGCGAGTTGCCGACCATCAGGAAATTTTCCGGCGCAATGGCGTGGCGGCGCAGCAGCGCGGCGAAGACGCCCGGGTTTTTCTCGGCGACGATTTCGACATGGTGGAAATGACCTCCGAGACCGGAACGGTCGAGCTTGCTCTGCTGGTCGCGGAGGTCGCCTTTGGTGATGACGAGCAGGCGGCAGGTGCCCGCGGACGCGAGGGCGGCCAGGGTGGAGGCGACGCCCTCGAGCAGCTCAACCGGGTGGATGAGCATGTCGCGACCGAGGTCGATGAGGTGCTGGATTTCGTCGGCGGGAATTTTGCCGCCCGAGAGATGGATGGCGGTCTCGATGGCGGAGAGGGTGAAACTTTTTACGCCATAGCCATAGGGCTCGATGTTGCGCAGCTCGGTCGCCAGCAATTCGCGTTCGACGGTGGCGGCGTCATGATAGCGCGCCAGCAGCGCGCCAAAGCGCGCGTGCATGGCAGCAAAGAGGTTTTCATTGTGCCAGAGGGTGTCGTCGGCGTCGAAGCCGATGGCGAGCTGAGGGGCGGACATGCGGGCAAATCTGGGCGTTGCGCGCTGGCATGCAATCCGTCAGTGTCAGGATTACGCGGCACTTCTGCTCAGCTGCGCTGTCGCCATGCTCATCATGCCATTCCGCCTCCTGCTTTGCCTTGCCGCCGCCCTGTTTGCCGCCGCCCTGCGCGCGGCCGAGCCGGCCAAGGCACCGCCGCCGGCTGCCGCCCAGCCCCCGGCCGAGTCAAAGGCGCAGACCGAGCTGAAGGCATTGGTCGCCCGGCAGCAGGCCTTGCTGGCACAGGCGGACCAGGCGGAGAAGCAGATCGAAGTCGAAGACATGCGTCCGCAGTTTCAAAAACTGGTCAACGACTACGAAAAATATGTGAAAGACTATCCCGAGGTCGCCGCCGGTTATGTGAGCTATGCGCTCCTGCTGGGGAAGCCCTTGCTCGATGAGCGCAAAAGCGCCACCGCCCTGCTGCTCAAGGCCAACCAGCTTGATCCCAACCTGCCGCTGGTCAAAAACCAGCTGGGCAACTACCTGGCAGAGGAGGGCAAGCCGCTGGAGGCCGTGAACTATTATCTGTCAGCCATCCAGCTCGCCCCGGATGAGCCGCTGTACCATTACCAACTCGGCACGCTGCTCTCCGAGGCCCGGGACGATTTCCTCAAAAGCGGCGACTGGAAACGTCCCGCCCTCGATACGGCGATGCAACACGCCTTTGCCGAGGCTGCGCGGCTGGCGCCGGCCAACATCGGTTTTGCCTACCGCCACGCCGAGTCGTATTACGAGCTCGACCAGCCCGACTGGCCCGCCGCCCTGCAGGCCTGGCGTGCGCTGGAGGGGCGCATGACGACCAAACGCGAGAAGCAGACCATCCAGCTCCACGAGGCCAACGTGCTGCTGAAAATGAAAGATGTCGCCGCCGCCCGCGCCCTCATCGCCGCGGTGGACGACCCCATTTTGGACAAGCAGAGGCAAAAACTGGTGGATCAGCTTCCGGGCGGGCCGGCGACACCGCCGGATGCGCCACCGGGCTTTCCGGTGCCGGCCGCCAAAGTGGTTCCGTAATCGATACCAGGGAAACGATTAGACAATTTCTGCGCCAGCGTACCCGGCTGCGGAAGAGAATCCGGGACTATTTCAC
>CAIXIZ010000191.1 GCA_903919625.1 uncultured Verrucomicrobiota bacterium | reverse complement strand
TTGGTCGTCGCCACGGTTGCCCCCTCATAATTGATCCAGCCGCCCGACACATTTACGGTCGCCCCAGGCTGCAGGATGACCGCATCACCCGCATTGATCGAGATGTTGCCGCCCGCCACGGTGAGCTCGCCGACACTGCGCTGGATGAGCGCAACGTAGCCGGAAGCATCCGCCAGCGGGGTCCCCACCCAGGTCTTGCCATTGTAGGTGCCGGAATCACGCACATCCACGGTGATGGTCTGACCGCGCAACGGCCCGTTGCGCTGCAAAGGAGAGTCCGCCAATTCCGCCCCCAGCAGCTGCACCTGCACGAAATTTTCCGCCACCGAAGCGGCCACATCCAGAGAACCGGACACATCCATCACCGCCCCCCCATCGAGATAAACCTGTCCGCCGGTGTAAACAAACTGGCTCAGGGCGGAACCGCCGGAGCCGCTGAGGTTCCAGTTGCCCGCGCTGAGGGAGAGATTTGCCCCCGGGGCGAGGATCGTGGCATTACCCGCCAGGTGGATGGCCAGTCCCTGCAGATTAAGCTGCGAGGGCAGGGCCAGCTGGGTGCCCACCACCCGGTCTGGGCTCGCCAGTTCGGGCAAAACTTGCGTGACACTGCCCGGTCCAAGGGTGAGGGTGCCGGTATTGAGCGGAAAAAATGGCGCCAGGCCGGCAATGCCACCGCTGCTGATGGCATTGTAATCCGCAAGCAGATCCACCCGGCCGTTGAACGCCACCGAGGTGCTGCTGTCGATAATGCCGAGTTGGGAAACATTTTTGCCTGCAAGGGTGACATCCGCCCGCGGTGCGCTGATCAGGCCGGTGTTGCCCGCTGCGCCGGCGGACTGTGCCGGGACGGAAGGATCCGTGACCGCGCCCACAAACACATCCAGCCCGCGCAGGCTCGGGTCGGCGCTGGCATGCCCGGCCAGCCCAACCTGCAGCCCGGCCGCCAGAATCGTCTGGCCATCCGGGGTGGAAATGATCCCGGCGTTGCTCACGTTGGCGCCCAACAGGGCGACCAGACCGCCGACGTGGTCGGCCGTGGTCGGCGTGGAGAGCTGCGCACCGGACTGCACGGTCACGTTTCCGGTCGCCCCGGCCGGAGGACTGAAAGACGCCGTGCTCGCCCCCGCCGCGATCGGCAGCGCCGAAAACAGGAACTGTTCGTCGGCGTTGTTCAGCAGGCCGAGGGTGACGAGGTTGTCATTGATGGGCAGCGCGGTGGCGACAAGCGAGTGGGTGTTGACCTGCGCCGAGCCGCCAAAAATCACGCCGTTGCGGTTGATCACATAAACCTGCCCACCAGCCTGCAGCGACCCGAGAATCTGCGACGGCACCCCGGCAGGGTCATTGATTTTATTGAAGGCGATCCAGGCCCCGATGTCTGCGCCGCCGGCGCTTTGGTCGAAGGTGAGCGTGGTGTTTTTGCCCAGGCTGAAAGTCTGCCAGTTCAACAACGCCTGCGGAGATGTCTGGGTTATGGTGACGGTGGTCTGACTGCCGGCAGAAGTTTGAACCGGCAAAGACGCTCCTTGCCAGGATGTCACCGGATTGGCCGTTCCGGGAGCGGAAAGACCCGTGTCAGGCACCAGCCCTCCGACGGAGAGGCCGTCCGGGACATTGGGCAGGGTTTGCCCGAGGTGATTTGGATCCGCCCCCAAATTGTTCGGACCCGCTGCGGCGAGCGCACGCGCGGCGGCCTGCATCGCCTGCATGGCCTGCAACGCCTGGGTGGTGCGTGCCAGCTGGTCATGCGCATTCGCCCGCAAGGGAGCCGTCGCCGCCGACCCCGTGGCGCCAGAGGCCGCCGCCGTGGAATTGGCCGAAGCCCCTCCGCGCAACAAGTCACCCGCGCCACGCATCCCGGCCGTGACGGCCAGCAGCGCCAGCAGGCCGGCCACCGCACGACGCGGCAGGCGGGCCATGACTGTCCGGCCCGGCGGGCGCTGAGCTTGCCTTGTCATGGTTTGACGCGCTGATCGAGCAGTTTGTCCTGGTATCCTTGCACCAGAGTTTCCAGCCGGGTGCGGGTCGTGCCGACAAACGGCTCCTTGGCCGCCAGCGCCTCGCCGAGGCCAAACTTCTCGTACCGGGTGAGAATCTCATTGGCGACTTTGAACAGGGCGATGTTCTTGGTCTCGCGGTCGGCGGCGGTCCGCTGGAGGACGATGTTGTCGGCGGCCAGCTTCGCCCGCTCGGCTTCCGTTTTTCCGGCCAGGGCGGCCGCCGCATCACCGGCCGCTTTGGTCTTCTCCAGCTCGGCCTTGGTTTTTTCCAATTCGGCGGCCTGCGCCGCGAGCTGGGAGTTGAGCGCGGTCAGTTTTTTCCCGGCGGCGGCGTTGTCCTCCGCGGCATGTTTTTTCAGCAAATCGATTTGCGCGGACAGCGCTTTCTTCTCGTCGGCCAGCTGGGGCTGGGCCGCCTGCAGCGTGGCCAGATCCGCCTGGGCGGCACGGAGCTGGAGCATCGTGCTTTTGAGGGCGTCGCGCAGCTGGGACTCGGCCGTGCCGCCAGCCGGTTCGGCGGCGGCCAGCCCTCCGGCCAGCAGCGCCGGCAACAGGACGGC
>CAIXIZ010000190.1 GCA_903919625.1 uncultured Verrucomicrobiota bacterium | reverse complement strand
TGCCCGTGAAAACAGGGTGAGCGTCCTGCGCCCGCCGTTTCCGCGTGCCGCTCGCGACCGATCTCTTCGACTACGCGCTGCCGCCGCGGCTCATCGCGCAAACTCCGGCTGCCCGGCGCGACCAGTCAAGGCTGCTGGTCGTCCACCGCGCCACGCGGCACATCGAGCACACCGTGTTTGCCGAATTGCCGCGTTTTTTGCGCGCGGGCGACACCCTGTTTCGCAATAACGCCGCCGTCCTGCCGGCGCGCCTGTCCGCGCAACGCCCCACCGGCGGCGCGGTCGAGTGTTTTCTGCTGCAGCCCATGGCCGGGACCGGCGACGTGTGGCTTTGTCTCGTCAAGCCGGGAAAGAAACTGCCCGTGGGCGCGACCTTTGCGCATCCGGGCGGCAGTTTCACCGGCGAGATCGTGGCCAGGGAAGCCGACGGCTCGGCCCAGGTGCGCTTCACCACCCCAGGGGGCGAACCGATCACGGCCGTCGCCAACCGCCTCGGCGAGGTGCCGCTGCCACCCTACATTGTGCGGGCAGACTCCACGCAACGCGCCACCGACCTGGAGCGCTACCAAACCGTCTATGCCGACCGCACCCGGCAGGTTGCCGTGGCCGCCCCCACTGCGGGGCTGCATTTCACGCCCGAATTGCTGGCCGGGCTCGCGGCCCAAGGAGTCGGTACCGCCGAGGTGACGCTGCATGTCGGTCTCGGGACCTTCAAACCTATCTCCACCGCCACCGTCGAGGCCCACGCCATTCACCAGGAAGGGTATGAGCTGCCCGCCGCCACCCAGCGGGCACTGTTTCTGCCTCTGGCCGGCCGGCGGATCGCCGTGGGCACGACCACCGTGCGCAGCATCGAGGATTTTCTCGCGAAGCAGGGCAAAGTGTCGTCACCGGACGGCGCCCAGGGGCAGATCGCCAAGGCCGGCCTCTTCATTTATCCCCCACGCGAATTTCACGGGGTGGATGCGCTGATCACCAATTTTCACCAGCCGCGTTCGACCTTGCTTTGCCTGGTGGCGGCATTTCTCACCCCCGGTTCGACGGATGGCATCGGTTGGATAAAGGAAATCTATGCCGACGCCATCGCCCGCGAATACCGTTTTTTCAGCTACGGCGACGCCATGCTGATTTTGTAACCGGCCCATGGCCGTGACCGGGCCGCTTGCAAAAATCCCCCAACGGCATCCCTGTTACGCCCCGTCTTCAATTTCAACGCATTCAGATCGTTCTTCGCATGAAATCATTCCGCCTGCTCCTTGCCCTTGCTTCCCTCGCCACCGGATTCGTCCGGCCGGCCCGCGCCACCGTCGAAACCTACACCATCGACCCGGTGCATTCCTCCGTCGGTTTCAGCATCAAGCGTTTCGTGAGCAAAGTGCCCGGCTCGTTCACCAAATTTTCCGGCACCATCAGCCTGGACAGTGACCATCCGGAGAAAAATTCCGTCGAGGCGACCATCGAGGTCGCCAGTGTCAATACGGCCGATTCCGGCCGCGACGACCATCTGAAGACGCCCGATTTTTTTGACGCCGCCAAGTTTCCGGCGATCACTTTCAAAAGCAAAACATGGAAGGCGACGGGCAAGGATGCCTTTGACGTGAGCGGTGATCTGATGATCCACGGCGTGACCAAACCGGTCGTGCTCAAGGTCAATTTTCTTGGTATCGTTCCTGCCAGCCAGGGGAGCGCGAAAATTTCCGGCTGGGACGCTGCCACCACGTTGAACAAGGCCGATTTTGGGGTCAACGGCCCGGCCATCCTCGGTGCCATGCTGGGCGACGAGGTGGCGGTCACCATCAACATTTCGGCCGAGCAGAAAAAGTGACCGCCGGCGCCGGTGGTCCGTGGGCAAAGCCGGCCTTTCCAT
Organism: uncultured Verrucomicrobiota bacterium; assembly: GCA_903919625.1. GTDB lineage: Bacteria > Verrucomicrobiota > Verrucomicrobiia > Opitutales > Opitutaceae > CAIYUN01. The sequence continues at coordinate 2,565 of CAIXIZ010000190.1, read as the reverse complement.
TTGACCGGTCTGTGTCACGCTCCCTGCCTGATGACCACCGACGAACTCCAGACGCTGATCGAAGACGCCACGTTTGATCATGCCACGGGCGTGAGCGACGCCGCGCTGGACAAGCTCACGCGGGCGACCACCGCCGCACCGGAATCGTTCGAGGCATGGCATGCCCTGGCCGAGGTTAATTTTTCCCTGCGCCACCTCGATGCCGCGCTCGCCGCGGCCGAACGCGCCCATGCATTGCGGCCCGGCGACCTCTTTATCAACACGACCCTTTCGCGCGTCTGGATGGAGCGAGGGGACAAGGCCAAAGCCGAGCATTTCGGCGCGCAGGCCAAAATCGGCAGTTGGAAAGACCAGCTCGCCAATCCTGATAATTATTCCGGCGGGATGGGGTAAGGGCAGCCCGCTGCAAACCAAGCGTGGCGCCTTTGGCCAACCTTAAGGGGAGCTTAAGAACTCTGAATCAGGGCAACGGCATGGGCCGCGATGGCAAGCCCGCGCCCGATATCGTCGCACCCTTCGTTGGTCGTGGCCTTGAGGCCGACGGCGCCCATGGGAAGGCCGGTTGCGCTGGCCAGGGCGGCTTTCATTGCGGCGAGCTGTGGCGCAATTTTCGGGCGTTCGGCGACGAGGGTGGCATCGAGGTTCACGGTAGCGAAGCCGCGTTTTTTTAATTCGCCGACGACCTGGCGGAGGAGGAGCTGGGAGTCAGCGTTTTTCCAGGCCGGGTCGGTATTGGGGAAAAAGTGGCCGATATCGGGCAGGCCGGCGGCGCCGAGCAGCGCATCACAGATGGCATGGGTGAGGCAGTCGGCGTCGGAGTGGCCGTCGAGGCCGAAGTCGCAGTCGAAGCGGACCCCACCGAGGACAAGCGGGCGTCCGGGAACGGTGCGGTGGATGTCGTAGCCGTGGCCGATGCGGAGCATGGAGGGAGTTTTGCCCACGGAGGACATGGAAGACACGGAAAATATTTGGATTACTGAGTCTTGCCAAATAGGGTGGCGCACGATCCCTCCCGGCTCTCCCGAGCCGGGCTACGTTCTCCTGGTAGCCCGCTTCGGGAGAAGCGGGAATCTGCGGCAAAGGTTGTCACGTTATTTTGCAAACTTCAGTAAGCGCGAAGACGCCAAGAGGCGAAGGCGCGGACTTTGATTACGGATGGGGTGAAGGTGGTCTTGGTCGGGTTTGGCTGTAGGCCAGGTCGCTGACCTGGCTGCAATCAGGCGCGCGCGAGAAGGAACTCGCACCACGCGAGGTCGGCGGGGGTGGTGAGCTTGGGGTTGGGGTGGGGATTGTCCAACAACGCGACCGGGTGGCGGAGCAGCTCGACGGCCTGCGCGTCGTCGGTGATGCGGATTTTTTTTGCGGCAACGCGGGCATAGGCGCGGGTGATGAGGCCGCGGGCGAAGACCTGGGGCGTCTCCATCGCCCAGAGATTTTCGCGGGGCACGGTGCGCAGGGCGGCGGTTTGTCCGGCGGGAGGGAGCCTTTCCTTGATGGTGTCAGTCACGCGATGTGCGAGGACGGCGGCGTGGGTGCGGCGGGCCAGTTTGAGCAGCGCCCGAAGCTGCGCCGGCTGCACGAGCGGCCGGGCGCAGTCATGTATGAACACATGCGTGATGTCGGGCGGGAGCGCGGCCAGCGCGGCGGCGACCGAGTCCTGACGTTGGCGACCGCCGCGCACGAAGCGGGCCGGGGTGGGCGCGAGGGCGGCGAGCGCGAGCAACTGGCGCTGGTCGCGATGCACAATGACAAAAAGATCCGCCACCCCGCTGGCCACGAACGCCGCGACCGAGTGCGCAAAGACGGTCCGACCGGCGAGCGGCGCGAGGATTTTGTCGGCGACAGCGCCGCCCATGCGCCTGCCGCGTCCGGCCGCAAGCAGGATGGCCGCCACCCGGCATGGCCGAGGGACTGAAGGGCGGTAGGACTGATGGCGAGGGGGCATGGCTGACGCGGGAATAAATATTATGCGGCGGCGGCAGGGTTCAGTCATTCAGCCCTTCAGCCTTTCCATCCGAGTTCCGCGAGGATGTTCCGCGCAGCGGCGGCCGGATCCTGGGCTTTCAGAATGGGACGGCCGACCACGATGTAGCTGGAGCCGGCCCGGGCGGCTTCGGCCGGGGACATCACGCGCTTTTGGTCGTCACTCCCGGATTCGCCGGCGGGGCGGATGCCGGGGGTGACAAGCTGTACGTCTGCTGGGAGGCGGGCCCGCAGGGCAACCACCTCGAGCGGCGAGCAGACCAGGCCGCGCAGACCGGCGTTGGCCGCCAGGTCAGCCAGCCGGGCGACTTGGACCTCGGGTGCGGCGGAGACGCCGGTCTCCGCGAGGCCGGCGGCGTCCATCGAGGTCAGCACGGTTACACCGAGCAGGAGAAGATCGGGCCGGGTCTGCAGCTGGGCGGCCCGCGCGGCGGCGAGCATCTCCCGTCCGCCGGAGGCATGGAGCGTAAGCATGCCGATGGGCAGCGGGGCGAGGGATTCGACCGATTTGGCGACGGTATTGGGGATGTCGTGCAGCTTGAGGTCGAGAAAGACGTTGAAACCCATGCCAGCGACTTCGCG
>CAIXIZ010000189.1 GCA_903919625.1 uncultured Verrucomicrobiota bacterium | reverse complement strand
CGGCCGCCACCGCAGCCGCACGGTCGCCAGCGTGGTCGCGGAGGCGCGGCAATTGGTGCGCGAGGGGGTGCGCGAGCTGAACCTCATCTCCCAGGACACGACGTTCTTCGGCATGGACACCTGGGAACAGCGGCCCAACCCGCGCACACCGGTGGATTCCTCGCGCGGCACCGCGCTCACCACGTTGCTCCGCGAGCTCAATGCCATCGAGGGCGATTTCTGGATCCGGCTGCTCTACACCCACCCGGCGCACTGGAGCGATGAGCTCATCCGCACCATCGCGGAGTGCCCGAAGGTTGCACGCTATATCGACATCCCCCTCCAGCACATCAGCGATGCGATGCTGGACCGGATGCAGCGCGAAACCAGCGGCAATTACATCCGCGATCTGCTCCGGCGCATCCGCGCGGGCATCCCCGGCATCGCCATCCGGACGACTTTCATTGTGGGCTTTCCGGGTGAAACCGAGGCCGATGTGGACGAGCTCTGTGCTTTCATCCGCGAGACCAAATTTGAGCGGCTCGGGGTGTTCCGCTACTCGCAGGAGGAGGGGACGCGTGGGGCGAAAATGGAACAGCAGATTTCCCCGAAAATCAAAGAGGCCCGCTGGCATCGCCTCATGGCTTTGCAGCAGGAGATTGCCGCCGAGGTCAGCAAATCCTTTGTCGGTCGCACGCTGAAGGTGCTCGTCGAGGAGCCGGGTGTCGCCCGCGGCGAGGCCGATGCGCCCGACATCGATGGACGCGTCTATGTGCCGCGGGAGCTGCCGGTGGGCGAATTCGCCACTGTTACCATCAATGGGTTTCACGATTACGACTTGCTGGCATTGCCGGCGGGGCAGAGTCCGGTGGCGTACAAGGTTGCGAAACAGGCACAGTAAATGTAGGGTGGCCCCTTCCTCGCCATGACCACTTATGTTTATGAGACCATCCCGCTGATTCCCGGCGTCGCACCCGCCCGTTTCGAGCTGCAGCAGTCGATGGGGGATGCCCCGCTTTCGCGTCATCCGGCCACCGGCGAGCCGATTCGCCGGGTCATCAGCGGAGGCTTTGGCCTGATGGGCGTGGGTGAGAGAAAATCTCCGGCGCCCACGGCTTCGTCCCACTGCTGCGGGGCGCAATGTGGTTGCGGTGCGGCCGGCTGAGATTCAGGCTCCTTTTCATCCCTATGGTCAACCTCTCCGCCCCCGATTTCACCCAGCATCCCCCGCGCAGCCCGCGCGTCCGCCTCGGCGGCTATGTTCATCTGCCGCGCCTGCTCGACAAGGCCCGCGCCGAACTGGCCGGCAAAAACGCCGACTTTCACTATAACTGTCCGCTCGACCGGCACTTTTTCGACTTTACCGGCATTTCCGATGCGTCCCTGCTGGCCGAAGTGAAAACAGGCAAAAGCGACACGGAGATGCTCGCCTGGGTAAACGCCCGGGCCAAACGCGGCCCTTCCGAAATCGCTGCGTGGTCAAACTGGCTGAGCGGTCACGCCCCCGGCGGGCATGAAGGCCATGCCTGGTTTGGCGAGGTGCTGGCCAAGACGGCGCCCGAGCGTCGCGACATCATGACCTTTTTCGACCTGCTCGATCTCGATGACCATGCGAGCTACGGCGGGAAGGTCTGATCTGGCTCTGGCCGGTCACCTGCTGTACACCAAGGAGAGAAGCCGAGATTCCCGCCCGTTTTTCCCTCCTTTTCGGGTGGCATCATAGGATCGGTCATGTAGGTCGGGCTTTATGCCCGACTTGTCGGGGATAAACCCCGACCTACAATTGTTAGGATGCGTTTCCCTCTTATTCGCCTGGCTTAAGGAGGGGCTAAGGAAGAACCTGGTCTGACGGCCGGCTCTGTCTGTTCCGGTCAATGCTGGTTCTGAAAGTCGTGACGATTGGGGGGCAGGGGAGAAACGACCGGAGCTTTGGGCGCGCCAGTAACGGCGGGCACGCCGAGAGTGACCGGAATTCCACCGGTGGCGCTGTTGTAGTCACGGCGGTCGCTGGGCAGTACCGGCGGGGGCTGGCGTGGAACGGCCGGGGCGGCGTTCCGAGGGGTGCTTGTGCTGCCACTAGTGCCGGCCGCCGGCTCACCGAACAGCAGAATGCCACCGGTGGCGCTGTTGTACTCGCGACGATTCTGGGTGCCGCCATCGGCCCGGAGTGACGGGCAGGCACCAGCGGACAGGACAAGGGCGGAAATGGCCAGGATGAGACGATTGGTATGCATGAAAATGACGGGGTTGCGGACGCTGCGCGGGGCCACGAAGGTGACTGGCCCGCAGCTTGGTCAGAAATTGCCAATCGGCAAAGAAATTCGGCAGTGAAGCATTTTAATCCTATTGGGTCTGATTCTCCGAAGCTGGCTTCGGCTTGGTTGGAGTAGGGGCGTCGCTTGACGACGCCCGGATCGGGGGCTGTGCTAAGGTCGTCCCTGTTCGTTCCGTTGGCCGACATCGTCTGTTCTGACGGCTGGTGGGAACAGATGCGCCGGGTGGTCCATTCCTACAGCTCAGTATATTTGTCCGCCCGGCCGCGGGACTTTTCGACCGGATACTTCCGGGCATTGGCGGCCATCTTCTGCTCGATGGCGGCGGCTATGTCGAGGCCGGTCACGTTGGCAAACTCCAGCGCATAAATCACCACATCGGCCAGCTCTTCCGAGATCTTCTGCCGTTTGGCTGCATCCTGTGCCACGGTCCGGGATCCTTCCGGAGTCACCCACAGAAAGTGTTCCATCAGCTCGGCGGCTTCGGCGGCCAGCGCCATGCTGAGATTTTTCGGGGCATGAAACTGCTCCCAGTCGCGCTCGCGGGCGAAGGCGAGCACCCGGGATTTGAGTTCGGCCAGCGTGGTGGTGGTGTCGGTGATGGGTGCGGACATCTCGCCCAGCGTGCAGGCAAAGTGCGGCACGGCAAGTGCGTGCTGGGAGGATCCCGGGCGTCAGGTCTCCGGCACCAGCCAGCGCTGTTCTGTGCCGCCGCCGGGCGACTGCGCCAGCGCGCCCGCCAGCCATTCCGCCAGTGTCCGCAGTTCGCGGTCAAACTGCCACGGCGGGTTCACGATGAGCAGCCCGCAGCCGTTAAGTTTGGGCGCCGCCGGATTCACGACGAGATGGACCACCAGCGTCGGCGGCAGGGCCACCGCCCGGCGCAGTCCGCCTTCGCGGTCAAATTCCGCCACCCCGGCCCGTTCCGTCAGCGGAAACCAGACGGCAAAGGTCCCGCCCGGCAGCCGGCGCAAGCCCTCGCCGAGGCCTTGGGCGATGTGCGCAAATTCGGCCTGCGACTCAAATGGCGGGTCGATCAGCACGAGCGCCCGCCGCTCCGGCGGCGGCAGCAACGCCCGCAGCGCCGTGTAGCCGTCGAGCTCCTGCACCGTCACCCGCCGCTCGGCCACAAATTCCGCGCGCAAGGCCGCCCCTTCGTCCGGCTGCAGCTCACACAGCGCGACGCGGTCCTGCGTCCGGGCCACTGCGCTCAGCAGCCGGGGGGAACCGGGGTAAAATCGTGGGGTGGCCTCCGCGTTGCCCTGCTGCCGGTCAAAAGCGCGGACGAGACCGACATAGTCCGCGACCGCCTCCGGCAGATCGTTGCGCGTGGCCAGCCGCCCGATGCCCTCCGGCCACTCCGGCGTCCGCGCCAGGGTGTCGCCCTGGGCCGCCGCCGTAAGATCGTAGCTGCCGCGCCCCGCATGCGTGTCGAGCAGCAGCAGCCCGCCGGGCTTGCGTTGCAACGCCCGCGCGAGCCGCACAAGCACGGCGTGCTTGAACACGTCGGCAAAATTTCCCGCATGATAATGGTGCCGGTAATTCACGGGCTGACCGGAACCTTCACCACCGTCTTGCGCACGAGCGCGGGCACTCCGCCGATGGCGAGCGAGCCGAGGTGTGCATCGGTGGGGAAATAGATTCCGACGCTGCCCGGACCGAAGCGCAGCACGCTGCCCTGGTCAAACGGGGCGTAAAAAACCACATCCTGCCCCGGGGTGCGGTCTTCGCTGACGGTGAGCCGCGCGCGGTCGGCGACTTCCATGAATTCGGCGCCGACAATGATGGCCTGCACATCAATGTGCGCGACGTGGGTCTCCCAGCGGCCGGCCTCGCGTGGTTTCGTGAGATAGACCTGTTCGAGCGCAAAGACACCGCTGCCGAGTTCGACGCGGGCATTATGGCCGGCCGTGGCGGCCAGCAGCCGCGTCCGGGGTTCGGATCCCTCACGCAAACAGTCTCCGACATAATCCAGCGCCACCCGCAACGCCGGGGTGGCGGCGAGTTGTGCGCGCAAGGTCGGGAGCGATCCAAAGAGGGCCATGCGCCGACTTCACCGGCCACGCCCGTCGCTGACAAGCGCCGAAACGAATTGCCGTGGCGGAAAAGATTGCCGCCACGTGGTCCGCCGCTTGCCTAGTGGTAACTTGGCGGCACCACATATCCGCATCCTGTCCGACCTGCACTTCGGCGACGAGCGCAGCCGGCTCCGTGCCCTCACCGCCCTGGCCCCGCTGCTCGCCGGGGTGGACCAGCTGGTGCTCAACGGCGACTGCTGTCACACGCAGGCGGGCGCCGTGCCGGGGGAAATTGCGGCGTTAAAGGAGCATTTTGCCGCACGAGTGCCACAGGTGGTCTATCTCACGGGCAATCACGACCCAGACATCTCGGCCACGCATGAACTGTCGCTGGCCGACGGCCGGGTGTGGGTGACGCATGGCGACATCCTGTTCGACACCCTTGCCCCCTGGAGCCGGCTGCGCGGCCGGATTGCGGGCAATCTCGCCCGGATCCGGCAGAAACATCCTCCGGATGACTGGCAGCGCATCCCGACCCGCCTGCTCATGTTCCGCGAAGCCTGCCTGGGTCTGCCCTGTGAGAACCTGCCCGTGCTGCATGGCGCCCCGCAGCGTTTCCTGCGCCTGCTGCGCGACCTGTTTCCACCGCACCGGGCGCTGTCCATGTTGCACACCTGGGCGGTCGCGCCGGGCCGGGCGGCGCGCCTGGCTGCCGCGCAGCGACCGGAGGCCCAGGTGGTGGTGATGGGCCATGTCCATTTTCCTGCGGTATCCCGGCGGGCGGGCCGCACCATCGTCAATACCGGTTCGTTCTGTCCCCCGCTTGGTGCGTTGCTGGTCGATCTCATCGGGGAGCAAGTCCAGGTCAGGCAGGTTGAATTCCGCGCCGCCGCCTTTCATCCCGGCAAGACAGTGGCAGAAATATCGCTCCGGAGCCCGCCACCCATTCCGGAGGCTGACCAGAACCGGCCCTGGCCCGACCCGCCTTCGTTCACTTCGCCAGGTGCTGGATCAGGGTGAAAACGCGCTGGTTGGCTGAAAGCAAATTATGCCCATGGTGTGGCAATAATTGCGGAGCAAGGGCAGGTAGGACGGGTTATCCTGACGCACATCACCCTGCGGTTTTCACCCGCCCACCATGAAAAAGAAAACAGCCAGCCCACATCCGCCCGTCGTCCATCACCCGGGCGAGGATGAAATCCGCGACTATGCCCACCACCTTTACGTCCAGAGCGGCAACCTGGCCGGTCGGGACACGGACAACTGGTTGGAGGCGGAGGCTTGCCTGCGGTCCAACATCCCGAAACACCGCAGCCATGCGCGCCTGCACCATCATCTCAATCCCCCGGGAGACGCGGCCTCCATCGCCTGCGCCGCGCTCGACATCAAAAATCTCGCCACATGACTGTGCAGCGGACGCAGAGCGCCTGCCTGCCTGCGCCCGATTGCAACCAATCATGACACCCCGGGGTCATGGTTCCAGGCGATCCACCCTGATCTCGCTTTGCGCCACGCGTTAATGGATGCGTTTTTCCTCCCGTTCGGCCACCTCGCGGACGAAACGGGCCCAGG